>CAITEF010000349.1 GCA_903891315.1 uncultured Rhodospirillales bacterium
ATCCGACGCAGAATATCGATTGGTGCACGCCGGAGGGTGGTGGCGGACCGGTCTATCCGGGTGGGATGTAGGCTTCGAGCGAATTACCCTTCGTCCATCCCCCCTGGTCATGCTGGCCAGAGTCACCAAGATCCACCATGCTGAGAAGCATTTTTCGGGATCACTCATGATCGGTCTTCCGCCTCTGCGTCGTTTTGTCCTGCTTGGCCTGACCATGCTCTCCGCTTGCGGGGCCGCTGATTATGGCCGTGCAACCGCGAGCGGTGACACCGGCCCGGTCTCTGTCACGGTCACCGGCCCGATGGGTGCCTACCTCGCCGGGCGCTCGGCGTTGGCGATGGGAGATGCCGATTCGGCGGCCAGCATGCTGCTGCAGGGCCTGAAGATGGACCCCGACAACACCGACCTCAAAGGCGCTGCCTTCATGGCGGCGGTTCGCGCCGGGCGACCAGAAGCGACAGTGTTGGCGCGCGACGTTCAGGGCGGGATCACGCCGCAATTGTTGCTCGCCAATGCCGACGTGAAGGCCGGGCATTGGGGGGCAGCCGAGCGGCGCTTTGCTGGGATCTCGCGCAACGGGCCGCTGCTGATCGTCCAGCCGATCATGGTGGCCTGGACCCAATATGGCGACGGCCGGATCGATGCGGCGCTGGCCACGTTGCAGCCGCTGGTGGATGGCAATCGGCTGCGCGGTCTGTATGCGCTGCATGCCGGTCTGATCGCCGATCTGGGCGAGCGGGCCGGGCAGGCGGAGCGGTTCTACCGGATCGCCGATTCGTCGGCGGGGGCGTCGAACGCGCAGCAGGCGCGGATGCTGGCGAGTTGGTATGCCCGCAGCGGGAAGATGGCCGAAGTGCCGCGCGTTTTCCGACCGTTCGAATCGAATGCCGGCAGCTTCTCCATCGCCATTCCCAATTTGCAGCACGACGCCGCCCAGATTCAGGTCCGCACCCCGCAGGATGGGTTGGCCGACGCCTATTTCAGCCTCGCCGGCGCGGTGCGTGGCGACCAGGGCAATGATCTGAGCGAATTGCTGCTCAAACTCGCGCTCGATTTGCGTCCTGACCATACCCTGGCCCGGCTGCTCTATGCCGAGATGCTGGATGATGACGGGCATCCCGATCAGGCGCTGATCCAGCTCGACCCGGTGCGGTCCTCCGATCCGCTGCTGCCGCTGGTGCAATTGCGCCAGGCCGCCCTGCTCGCCAAGACCGGCAAGACCGACTTGGCGCTAGGGATTCTCGACCGGCTGCAGCACGACTATCCGGACCGTCCCGAGCCCTATGTGATGCGCGCCGACGCGCTGCGTGACGCCAAGCGCTTTCCGGAGGCGATCACCGCCTTCACCGCAGCACTCGCGCATTCGGGCAAGCAGCAATCCAATCAATGGGCGCTCTACTACCAACGCGGCATTTCCTACGATCAGGCCAAGCAGCCGGACAAGGCAGAGGCCGATTTGCTGAAAGCGCTCGAACTCGCGCCCGATCAGCCCTTCGTGCTGAACTATCTCGGCTATTCCTGGACCGAGCAGGGCCGCAATCTCGACCGCGCGCACCAGATGATCCAGCGCGCGGTGACGCTGCGCCCGGATGATGGTGCGATTGTCGACAGCCTGGGGTGGCTTGAGCTCAAGCAGGGCAATGTGAAAGGCTCGGTGCAATTGCTGCAACGCGCCGTGGAGCTCGAGCCCGCCGATCCGACGTTGAACGGCCATCTTGGCGACGCTTATTGGGCGGCTGGGCGCAAGCTGGAAGCGCAGTTTCAGTGGCGTCGTGCGCTGGTGTTCAACCCGGAGCCGGACGATCTGCCAAAACTGCAGGCCAAGCTGCGCGACAGCGAAACCGCTTTGGGCAATGTGTCCGCGAAACCGGCAGCCCCCTGAGATGATCGCGACGCCTATTCTGCGCGAGGCCGCGCGGGCGAAGGTCAATCTGTATCTGCATGTCGTGGGCAAACGGGCGGATGGCTATCATCTGCTCGACAGCCTCGCAGTGTTTCCTGATATGGGCGACGTGCTGGAGGCCTCGGCATCCGACGATCTGAGCCTGGAACTCGCCGGACGATTCGGCGCGCATCTGCAGGCCGAGACCGACAATCTGGTGCTGCGAGCCGCGCGCGGACTGGCGGAATTGGTCGGAGTTCCGGCGCGAGCGCGGCTGGTGTTGGAGAAAAATCTGCCGGTGTCATCGGGCATCGGCGGCGGCTCGGCGGATGCAGCGGCGGCGTTGCGGCTGTTGCAGAGATTATGGGGCGTCTCGGTGCCGGGCGAGGCGTTGGCGGCCCTCGGACTGACGCTCGGCGCGGATGTGCCGGTGTGTCTGGCCAGCCTGCCGGCAAGGATGCGCGGCGTGGGCGAGGTGCTCAGTGCTGGGCCGTTGATCCCGGATTGCGGAATTCTGCTCGCCAACCCGCTGGTCGGTGTGGCGACGCCCGCCGTGTTCAAGGCGCGCCAGGGCGGCTTCTCCGCCGAGCCGTCGCTGCCGCAGGGCTGGGCCGATGCAGAACTCATGGCCGAGTTTCTGGAGGGGCTGGTCAACGATCTGGAGCCGCCTGCGATCTCACTCTGCCCGGTGATCGCCGATGTGCTCTGCGCGATTGCGGGCTCGCCGGAGTGCCTGCTGGCGCGGATGAGCGGCTCGGGGGCGACGTGTTTCGGGCTCTATGAGACCGCCGCGTTGGCGCGGGCCGCCGCCGCTGGTTTGACGCGTGACGGATGGTGGGTGTGGGGCGGGGCGCTGCGTGGCGTTCCGGTGGGCTTGCCAGAGAGCGGCCTGACGGCTTAATCAGGCGCTCCGCGATTGGGACGTCGCCAAGCGGTAAGGCAGCGGATTTTGATTCCGCCATTCGGAGGTTCGATCCCTCCCGTCCCAGCCAATTTCCGGCATATGATTGATCAGAACCGCCGCGACACAAACGCCGAGAAAATCTGGTCGGTCAGATTCGGGCTGATAACGCCATCGTAGCGTAACGCCAGGTGCCAGCCAGGCCATAGCGAAACGCCAAGTCCTGCGCCAATCAGTGCCGCGTCACGGCTGATCGACAAGCCTGGCGTTGAGACCATGGCTCCATATGACAGCAAAACGGAATGCGGTGTCACCGCCCCCAGAGCATGTTCCCAACCCAGCGTTCCGTTGACGGTCAAGCTGGAGTCTCGACCCGCCGGGTGCCAGTTGGCCAACAGGCCGAGATCCGAAAATGCGATATCAGTCGTCCTGCCTAGATAACTCTGCGTCCCGGTCCCGGCGGAATTGCTGAAGCCGTCCTGATCAAGCCGCACCCAGGCCAAGGTGGCAAAGGGCTGCAGGTCAACGTCGCTGACAACGAAATCGTGCCCGATTTCAGCGAAAACCTGCGTTGTCGCCATCAGATCGTGCGATGTCGCTCCTTCGGCCTGCGCCACCACCGTGTCGACACTGTGCCATTCACGCGCGGCACCGAACCGCAGATCCAGCCAGACAGTCTTGCGACCGCCATAGACCGCCAACTGGTCAGTGCCAATCTTCGCCTTGCCACCCACCGCGTCGAATTTCGCGTCGCCATCCCAGTGGCCGCCAGCCACACCAATCTGCCAGGAATCGAACAGGGCAAAGTCGGTTCCCAAGATGGCACCGCTTGCATTGCCATGCAGTGAGGAGGCGCCATTGCCGGAGGCAAGATTCACGCTGGCCGCCTCGCCCTGCACCCAGGTTCCGCCAATTTGGCCGAGCGCAGCACGGATTCTGGCAAGAATGGCATCGCGGATGATCCGGCTTTCTTCCACCAACCCCGCCTGCGTGCTGGCATACACACCGCCTGGATCAGCCGTCACAACCCCGATCCCTCCGGGGCCGTGGCCGATTCCGTTCATTGACCAAGCCTGCATCGGAATGGCGAGCAAAATCAGGCATATAGCGCAAATACGGCAGCGTTTCAGCTTCATAACAAGCTCCGCTCTGACCCCCGCAGCGTAATGATGCAACTCGGCTTGTAATCTTGCAACCGGTTTGAGAAATAGAGACCGAAATTGATTGCCATCTTGCGCCAGTTGATTGACGTCGCTCGGATTTTTTGCAGAGTCCAAGCCGCATGGCCCACCACACAAGCCCAGCATCGCATTCCGACCAGTTCGAGGCAGCCAAGCTGATGGCGCTCTCGATGATGACGGTCAACCATGTGTGCAACGCGCTGTCCGAGCCATGGCAACTTATCGGCTATATTACCGGACGTCCCTGTCTGGCGGTGTTTGCCATCGTTCTGACCAGCCGTCTCGGCACGGATCCGGCGCGGGCGTTGCGCGCGATACTTCGGCTTTTGGTCTGGGGTGTAGTCGCGCAGCCTGGCTACACGCTGTTGTCAAGTGCGTTTGGCTTGCAGCTTGATGTTTTGTTCACCTTGGCGATTGGTGCTGCGGCGATCTGGTTGTTCCAAACCGGTCGCCACTTGGCATTGGCAGTCCTGATGGTGGTCGTGATTGCTGGGCGGCACTATCTTGACGGAGGTGCAGAAATTCCTCTGGCGATGTTCTCTGCGTCCATTCTGATGCCCAAGCATCCTATGTTAGCAGTTTGGACAATTGCCCTTGTCAGCATGGCGGGAAATTATCTCGACACCCCCGATTTTTGGCCTGCCGCGCTCGCAGTGTTGCTGGCAGTCCCGATTCTGCGGCTCAGCCGACTGCTGGACACAATCGTGCCCAGGCTGCCGCGTCTATTTTTCTATACCTATTATACACTGCACCTGTGGCTGATCTTTCTCGCCGTCGGGCCATATTGACAGTCTTAGGGTCCATCCTTGATCTTCGCGCAGAGCGCGGACTTTTGCCCCACTAAGCTGATTTCGCATGATGTCCTCATCGTTCAACAATTCAACGATCACTTAACATGCACGCTTGAAGAGTGACCACGACAGCGGGGCGACGGTTCTGAACAAAAATTATAGATCGAACTGGAGCCGATCAGCCTCCGCTTTAGACACCGACGGAGCTGCGAATTTTATCGGCGGATTGAGCTGTCCCTGGTTTCACGGACACCTGGTTTAAGCCGCGTCTGCGATCCTCTCGAATTCCATAGGGCTGAGATAGCCAATGGTCGAGTGCCGTCG
>CAITEF010000350.1 GCA_903891315.1 uncultured Rhodospirillales bacterium
GCCATCGCCTGGAAGATGGCATTGTGCTCGCTGTCGGTGGGCAGCAACGTGGCCCCGGCTTGGGCCACCGCGCGCAGCATCACATCCCCGGCGCTGACAAGCGCTTCCTTGTTGGCGAGTGCGACCGAGCGTCCACCCTGCACGGCGGCGAGCGTGGGCGGCAGACCAGCCGCCCCCATGATGGCGCACATCGTCAGATCGGCCGGGCGCTGTGCGGCTTCCACCATCGCGGCCGATCCGGAAGCGGTCTCGATGCCGGTGCCCGCCAGCAAGGCGGCCAGATCGCGGTGCAGGCTCGCATCGGCGACGACGGCGATGTCCGCGCGAAGCGCGATGGCTTGCTCGGCGAGCAGCTTGATGTTGCGGCCCGCCACCAGGGCCCGAACCTGATAGAGGTCTGGGTTGGCGGCCAGGAGTTCGATGGTCTGTGTGCCGACACTGCCGGTCGAGCCCAGGACGGAGACGGATTTCATCACAACGGCACTTTCACCCACAATGCAACTCCCTCACCCGCCGCCAGAGCCATCAAGGCGGCCAGCGGAGCCGCGGCCAGCAGACCGTCGAGCCGGTCGAGCAACCCGCCATGACCCGGCAACAGCCGCCCCGAATCCTTCACGCCCGCGCGCCGCTTGACCCAGCTCTCGAACAGGTCACCCGTCTGACTTGCCACGCCGAGAACGCAAGCCACCAAGGCGGCGCGCATCGGATCACCAGCGTTCGAACTCCAGGCCGCAATCAGCCCAACCAGCACCGCACTTGCAAGCCCCCCCACCGCGCCCGAGCGCGTTTTTCCAGGAGAAATAACCGGTGCCAGTTTCGGACCGCCGATCAAGCGCCCGGCAAGATAGGCGCCGATATCACTCGCCCACACCACCATCAGCACGAAGAGCATGTTCGCCAGCCCGACCGCATCATCCGCCCGCAGCCAGGGCAGCGCCACCGCCGCCGGGCCGAGATAGAGCGTGCCGAGTGCGCAGCCAGTCCAGAACGGAACGCGCATCGCCCGCGCCAGGCGGTTCCACTCATTGGCCATGCCAACGATGAGTGCGGCCACCAGCGCCTGCCAGGCAAAGCCGCCGAACCACAACACCGCGAGAAACGAGGGGCCTGCGATCAGCGCCGAAAGCGTGCGGACTCGCAGATCGCGCCATTTGCTGGCGTCTTGGGGCGTTGAGATGGGCGCGGGATCAGCTGGGCCTTGCGCCAAAGCGCCGCTCCCGCCGGGAGAATTCGGCCAGCGCCTGCGCGAATTCTGCCTCGCCAAAATCAGGCCACAGCACATCGGTGAAGACAAATTCGGCATAGGCCGACTGCCAAAGCAGGAAATTCGACAGACGCTGCTCGCCACTGGTGCGCAGGATCAAATCCGGATCAGGCATCGCGGCGGTCGCCAGCAGATTGGCGAAATAGGCCTCATCGAGCTTGTCCGGATCGAGCTTGCCCGCGACCGCAAGCTTGGCGGCCAGTTGGGCGGCGGCGACGATCTCGGCGCGCGCGCCGTAGGACAGGGCGATGACCAGATTGAGCTTCGTGTTCGACGCCGTGGCGGCCTCGGCCTCCGCCAGCGCGGTCTGGATATCGGCATCGAATCGGTTGCGCTCACCGATCACATGCAGACGCACTCCATTTCTGCCGAGTTCAGACAGCTCGCTGCGCACGAAGCGACGCAGCAGGCCGGTCAGCGCCTGGATTTCATCGGACGGTCTGCGCCAGTTCTCGCTGCTGAAGGCATACAGCGTCAGCCACGACACGCCGTGTTTGACGGCGGCCTCCAGCGTTCGCCGCACCGCTTCCACACCGGCACGATGCCCGGCCGCACGCGGCAGCCCACGGCTGGCGGCCCAGCGTCCATTGCCGTCCATGATGATGGCGACATGCGCGGGCCCGGTTGAGACGGGTTCGGCAATGGCCAGGTCAACCACGGCTTTGCTCTGCGAGATGGGACTCACTCCTGCGGAAATCGCCAAGAGACCAGCCGCACGGTCAGACCGTGCGAATTTCCTTGTCCTTTTCGGCGAACATCGTGTCGATGCGCTTGATGTAGCCGTCCGTCAACTTCTGGATGTCATCGGACCAGACTTTCACCTCATCCTCGCTGATGACGTTCTTTTTCTCCATCGCCTTGGTCTGATCCATCCCATCCCGGCGCACGCCGCGCACGGCGATCTTGGCGGCTTCGGCGTATTTGCCCGCCAGCTTGGAGAGTTCGGCGCGACGCTCGCCGGTCAGCATCGGGATCGGCACACGCACGGTCTGGCCGTCGCTCGCCGGGTTGAGGCCGATGCCCGCATCGCGGATCGCGCGCTCGACGGCACCGACCAGCGTGCGGTCCCAGACCTGGACCGTCAGCATGCGGGCCTCGGGGACTGCGATGTTGCCGACCTGGGTGAGCGGGACTTCGCTGCCATAGGCCTCGACGCGCACCGGCTCCAGCAATTGCGGGCTGGCACGGCCCGAGCGCAGACCGCCGAAGTCGCGCTTGAGGCTGTCCAACGCGCCATCCATGCGGCGGGTCAGATCGGTTTTGAGTGCGGTAAGCTCAGTGTTGGACATGATTACTTCACCTCAACAATTTTGGTGAACAGACCCTCTTCACGCATCACCTGTGCGAAGGCACCGGGCGCGTGAATGTTGAAGACGATGATCGGCAGCCCGTTTTCACGCGCGAGCGAGATCGCCGAGGCATCCATCACCGACAGATCGCGCGACAGCACCTCAAGATAGCTCAACTGATCGTAGCGCGTGGCGGTCTTGTCCTTGCGCGGATCGGCCGAGTAGACGCCATCGACCTGGGTGCCCTTGAGCAGCGCGTCGCAGCCCATCTCGGTGGCACGCAACGCCGCTGCCGTGTCGGTGGTGAAAAACGGGTTGCCGGTGCCAGCCCCGAAAATCACAACACGGCCTTTTTCCATATGGCGCTCGGCCTTGCGACGAATATAGGGCTCACAGACCGAGGCCATCGGGATGGCCGACTGCACGCGGGTCTGCACCCCGATTCGCTCCAGCGCATTCTGCATCGCGAGCGCGTTCATCACGGTGGCGAGCATGCCGATATAATCCGCCTGCGCCCGCTCCATGCCCGAGGCAGCCCCGGAGACACCACGGAAGATATTGCCGCCGCCGATCACCAGGCAAACCTGCACGCCCATCGCCACCACGGCGCGTACATCCTGCGCGATGGCGGTGACGGTGTCGTTGCACAGACCGTAATCGCGCTTGCCCATCAGGGCTTCACCCGAAACCTTGAGCAGGACGCGTTGGTAGGCGGGTGTACTGGTCATGGTTTCGCGAATCCGCACAAGAATGGGGCGGGCGAACCCTAAAGAACGCGCCCGCCCCGAACAAGTGAGCCCCTAGCAGGCCAGCCTATCAGGCAGGCTGTTTGATGCCCGCAGCCGCCGCCACTTCAGCCGCGAAATCGCCAACTTCCTTCTCGATGCCTTCACCGAGTTGGAAGCGGGCGAAGCCGACCAGCTCAGCGCCAGCCTTCTTCACCACGGCGGAGACGCGGTTTTCACCGTCGACGACGAAGATCTGCTCCAGCAGAACCACTTCCTCGTAGAACTTCTTGATGCGACCATCGACCATCTTCTCGATGATCGCTTCCGGCTTGCCCGAAGCGCGGGCCTGCTCCACCAGAACCGCACGCTCGCGCTCCAGCGAGGCAGGATCGACGCTCGTCACATCCAGAGCCGCCGGATTGGTGGCAGCGATGTGCATACCGATCTGACGACCCAAGGTGACAATCGCGTCTTCCTCGGTCGGCGCCTTCAGCGCGACCAGGCAGCCGATCTTGCCCAGACCAGGCTTGAGCGTGTTGTGGGTGTAGGTGGCAACCGCACCCGACTCGACGCGCAGCACCTTAGCGCGACGCAGGTTCATGTTCTCGCCGACGGTGGCGACGAGTTGCACCAGTTCCTCGGCAACCGTGCGACCAGTGCCCGGATAGGCGGCGGCCTTCAGTGCTTCGACGTCTTCGCCAATGGTGAGTGCCAACTGGGCAACCGTCGAGACGAAGTTCTGGAAAGCTTCGTTGCGGCCAACAAAGTCCGTCTCGGCATTGACTTCGACCATCGCAGCAACGCGAGGAGACGACGCGACGCCGATCAGACCCTCGGCAGCGACGCGGCCGGACTTCTTGGCAGCCGCCGAGAGGCCCTTCTTGCGCAGCCAGTCGATGGCCTCTTCAACGTTGCCTTCGGACTCAACGAGCGCCTTTTTGCAATCGCCCATGCCGGCGCCGGAGCGCTCGCGCAGTTCTTTTACCAGGGCGGCAGTGATCTCGGCCATGGTCTCTCTCCGTGTCGGTGTGGTTCAAACAATCAGCCAGTCGTCTCTCTTTCAAGAGACGACTGGGTTAAATTCAGGCCTGGGCCGGAGCGGCCTCAGCAGCGATTTCCTCAACAGCGATCTCCGGCAGAACTTCCGGAATGATCTCTTCGGCAGCGCCCATGTCACGGCCCGAGGCAACCATTTCCTGGCTGATGCCGTCGAGCACGGCGCCCGAAATCAGCTCGCAATACATCGTGATCGCGCGGATCGCGTCGTCATTGCCCGGGATCGGGTAGGTGACGCCCTGCGGATCGGAGTTGCTGTCGAGCACCGCGATCAC
>CAITEF010000351.1 GCA_903891315.1 uncultured Rhodospirillales bacterium
CGATCGCACCGGGCAGGATGTGCAACCCGGTGGCGTCGAGAGTGTCGTGGGCCGGCGGCATCGCATCGGCGGCACCGATGGCAAGAATCTCGCCATTCTTGATGGCGATGCTGGCCGAGATGATGGCGTCTGGTGAGACGATCTGGCCGCCATGGATGACCAGATCGGCGGTGATGGCGTGCGATTTCATTGTTCTATCCTCACAGCGATGCCCAGCCACCATCGACCGGCAGATCGACGCCGGTGATCTGGCGGGACACGTCGCTCGCCAGGAACAGGCAGGCATTGGCCACGTCCTGATCGGTGCTGACCCGCTTCAGCGCATAATCCTCGGCATGACGGCGCGCGGCATCCTCCTCGGAAATCCCGAGTTTGGCGGCCATGTTGCGGCAGACTTTCTCGCGAAAGCGCGGGCCGTCCACCATGCCGGGGGCGACATTGTTGACGTTGATGTTGTAGGGGCCAGCCTCCAACGCAAAGCTCTTGGTGATGCCGCGCAGCCCCCATTTCGACGCCGAATACGCCATCCGCCCGGCCCGCCCGCGCATGCCGAACGTGCCTCCGACATTGACGATCTTGCCATGGCGACGCGCCATCATCCCTGGCAGCACGGCGCGGATGGTGTGAAAACAACCATTCATGTTGAGCCGAATGATCTCGTCGAACTCCCCCGGCGTGGTCTCCGCCCCGGTCTTGCCAATCGGGCCAGACCCACCGGCAATATTGACGAGAATGTCGATCCGCCCAAACGCCGCCAATGTCTCCGCCACCGCCGCGTCAACCGTCGAGGGCTCGGTGAGATCGGCACCCAGCACCACCACCTCGCTCCCACTGGCGCGCAATTCGGCGGCCAAGGGGGCTATGGCGGCGGTGTCGCGGCCCAGCAGGGCGAGCTTGCAGCTCTCGGCGGCAAAGGCACGGGTGACAGCAGCCCCCATGCCCTTGGCAGGGCCGGTGATCAGGGCGATTTGCCCCGCAAGTCCCAGTTCCATAGGATCACATCGTGCCGGTGGGAACCGAGGTCGGGCGGTCGGATTTCGGCGGCATCAGGCTGCGGTCGAAAATCTGGCCAGTGGTCGGCGTTGTCGGCAGGCTCTGGGCTTTGACCAGAATATCGATGGCGGTCTTCATCCGCGCGTCATCGACATCGCCCAGACCGATCTTGCCGATCTCTGGATGGCTCATTTCGTCGCGCATCGTGGCGAGGAATTTGGCCAGTTCCACGTCCGCCTTGATCAGCGGCTCACGCTTGGAGACCGATTCAACCGCGGCCTTCGGGTCCGCCATCGCGTCTTTGATGCCGTGGACGAGGGCGCGCAGGAAGCCTTTGACCACTTCGGGATGCTCGGTGATCAGCTTGTGCGAGACAATGATACTGTTGGAATAGAGATCCATCCCGTAGTCGCCATAGCGGATGAAGCGCAGCTGGCTGTCGGCATCCACGCCCATGCCGCGCGCGGAGAAGCGGATCGTGTTCACGTAGCCGAACACGCCCTCCACCTGGCCCTGCATCAGCATCTGCTCGCGCAGATTGGGGGCCATGTTGGTGATCTGCACCTTGGTGCAATCGACCTTCGCCACGTTGCAAAGGGCTGGGAACAGCTTCAGTGCGCCGTCATTGGCAGCACCGCCCAGCAGATGGCCGGGGAAATCGGCGGGCGTCCTGATCGGGCTGTCTTTCTTCACCGCAACCGTAAACGGGGGGCGGTTGTAGAGCATGAACACGCCGACCGGCGCATTCTCGGGCTTGTTGGCGGCAAGCTGGATCAGCGCGTTGATGTCGCCGAATGCGATGTCATAGGAGCCATTGGCCACCAGTGGCACACCCGCGCCCGAACCATTGCCCTGGTCGAATGTCGGCTCGATGCCCTCGGCTTTGAAATAGCCGCGATCCTGCGCGAGGAAGAACATCCCCTGTGGGCCTTCGTATTTCCAATTGAGGACGACTTTCACCGACGTGTCGGCGAGTGCGGGGGCTGCGAGCCCAATTGGGAGGGCCAAGGCGAGGGCGGCGAGGCGCAAATGCCGCAGAAGCGTTGAGGTTTGCATGGGGAAGCTCCGATCCAGAGGCGCAAGGGGGCGGCCACGACAAAGCTCAGGCGGTGGCCTTGCATGGATGCTATGCGCTTTCAACTGCTCTAATCTGCTGCTAGATTCCGCATTGAGCGCTGCTTAAAATGCAGCGTTCATCGGAGAAGCCGATGCGCCATCTCACACTATTGCAGCATGTCGTTGAAGTTGCTCGCAGCGGCTCGATCCGCAAGGCGGCGGAGCGGTTGAACATCACGTCGTCGGCGTTGAACCGCCGCGTGCAGGATTTGGAGGAGGAACTCGGCACGCCCTTGTTCGAGCGGCGCGCGCGCGGCGTTTCGCTCACGACGGCGGGCGAGATGTTTGTCTCCACGGCCCAGCATCACCTGTCGGAGATGGACCGCTTTCGCTCGCAGATCGAGGAATTGCGAGGCTTGCGGCGCGGCGTGGTGCGCATCGCCTGTAGCCAGGCGCTGGCGCAGGATTTCCTCGCCACGCAGATCGCTGCTTTCCAGAATGACCGCCCGAAGGTGGCCTTCGAGTTGAAAGTCACCGATCACGAGACAGCACTTGCTGCCTTGCGGGATTATGAAGTCGATCTGGCACTCGTCTTTCACGCGGTCATCGGCACCGGCATCGCTGTTACCGCCCGGATGCCGCAACGGCTGGCGGCGATTATGCGCGCCGATCATCCGCTCGCCGCCCAGCGAACCGTGCGTCTGGCGGAGTGTGCCTCTTATCCGGTCGCCTTGCCGGATCGCACCCTCGGCAGCCGTCAATTGATCGATCAAGTGGCGAGCCGCCAGGAATTGCGGTTTCAGGTTGCCGCTGAATCCGGCTCGTTCGAGATGTTGCGCGGGCTGGTGATGCGCGGCAACGCGATATCGTTTCAGATCGAAATCGGCGCGCCGCCGCGTGACGTGCATTCCGACGTCGTCGCACGGCAGATCGATGACCGCGACTTGCCGCAGGCGGATTTGTCATTGTGCCAGTTGCGCGGGCGCTCACTGTCTGTGGCGGCGGCATTGTTCATCGAGCGATTGGCGCAGGCGATGCAGGTGGCGCGCAAAGTGCCGTGAGGATTGCCCGGCATGGTTGCTGCTTGGTCTGTCATTCGAGGGAGTAGCCGATGACCGATCTCGCATTGCCACAAGACGGATGGATCGGTCGCCGCATGCCGCGCGAGGACACGCGGCGGCTTGTGATGGGCGCTGGCCGCTATGTCGATGATCTCGCCTGCCGGGGCGAACTCCATGCCGCTTTTTTGCGCAGCCCCTATCCGCATGCTGGGTTCCGCCTCGATCTGAGCCAAGCGAAGGCGCTGGACGGCGTGGCGGCGGTTTTTGTCGCCGAGGATCTCGCCCGCGTCTGCGGCGGGCTGATCTGCCCCGATCTGGCGTTTCCCGGCATGGTCTCCCCACAACAATTGCCCTTGGTCGCCGAGCGGGCGGTCTATCAGGGAGAGCCGATTGCCCTGGTGTTGGCGGACAGCCGGGCGGTGGCGGAGGATGCGGTCGAGCTGATTGCGGTGGACTGGCAGGAATTGCCAGCCATCACCCGGCTCGATCAGTCGCTCACCCAGGATGCACCACCGGTTCATCTCGGGCTTGCGAGCAATCTCGGCTGGTCCACCCAGATCGGCACCGATCTGCGCGACGCGTTTGCTGGTGCCGCGCTGGTGGTGGAGACCACGCTCGATTTCGCCCGCAACACCGGGGTGACGCTGGAGCCGCGTGGGCTGATCGCGCAATGGGATGCGGGCGCACTGGAACTGCGGATCTCGCACCAGATGCCGCATCAATTGCAGCTGCATATCGCCGAGTTGTTTGGAGTTGCGATGTCGCGTGTGCGGGTGATCTGCGGCGATGTCGGCGGTGGGTTCGGGCTGAAGATGCACATCTATCAGGACGAACTTGCCACCATCGCCGCCGCTCGCCTGATCGGCCGCCCAGTGCGCTTCATCGCGGACCGGATGGAATCGCTGATGGCCGACATCCATGCCCGTGAGCATCGCATCCACGGGCGGATGGCGGTGGACGCGCAAGGGCGGATCATCGGCTTCGACATCGATGATCTGCACGGCATGGGTGCCTATTCCGTATTTCCGCGTTCCTCGACGCGTGAGGCGATGAGTGCGCTGGCGGTGATCGGAGCACCCTATCTGCATCAGGTCTTCCACGCCCGGCTGCGCTGCGCCTTGCAGAACAAGGTGCCGACCGGGCAGTTGCGTGCGGTGGGCAATCCAATCGGCTGTGCGATCACGGAGCGTCTGGTCGATCTGGCGGCTTCGGCGCGCGGCGAGGACCGACTGGTGTTCCGTGCGCGCAATCTGCTGCCGGAAGCGATGCAGCCTTGGACCAGCCCGTCCGGCTTCCGACTGTTCGGCTTGTCACATCATCGCTGCTTGGAGCGTCTGCAAAAGCTGATGGATCTGCCGAAGCTGCGCGCCGAGATCAGCGATGCCTGCGCTTCGGGGCGCTGGCTCGGGCTAGGTTTTGCGTCACTGGTGGAATTCACCGCGCCGAATTCCCGCTCCTACGGCCCAACCGGTGCCCCGGTCGCCGCGGTGGATGCGGTGGTCGCCACGCTGGAGATGACCGGCGATATCAGCGTGCGCGCCTCGGTCAGTGAGATCGGCCAGGGCATTCGTCAGAGTCTCGCCCAGGTGATGGCCGATGCAATGGGTGTCCCGGCGGAGAACGTGGCTGTGCTGACCGGCGACACCGCCACCGTACCGCATGGCGGCGGGGCCTGGGCATCGCGCGGCGCGGCGATTGGGGGTGAGGCGGCGTGGCAGGCGGGTGTCGCCTTGCGTGCGCAGATCTTGGAGATCGCGGCGGCGTTGTTGCAGGCGCAGGCGGCAGATCTGGACATTCGCTTCGGTCAGGTGGTCGACCAACACGGTTCGGCACGAATGGGGTTGGACGAATTGTCGCGGATCGTCACCTTGCAGAGTTATCTGCTGCCCGATGGCATGCAGGGCCAACTCTCAGTCTCGCGGACCTATCGACGCGAGGCAGATTCCGCGCTGCCCAACAATGGCATTCAGGCGGTACTGGTGGAGATCGATCCCGATACCGGCCATATCAGCGCACTGCGCCATTGGGTCGTGTTCGATTGTGGTCGCGTGCTCAATCCGTTGCTGGTGGAGGAGCAGATACGCGGCGGCGTGGTGATGGGGCTGGGGCAAGCGCTGCTGGAGGCCTGTAGTTACGACTCAGGCGGCCAATTCATCTCGGCCACGCTGGCCGATTACAAAGTCCCGATGGCCGATGATGCGCCGGATATCGAAGTGGCCCTCGTCGAGACGCCCTATGCGGGCTCGGCGGTCGGCGCGAAGGGGGCGGGTGAGGCGGGGGCCTGCGCGGCTCCGGCGGCGTTGCTCAATGCGGTCAATGACGCGCTTGCAGGGCAGGGCGCGCAGATCTCGGCCTTGCCGATCACACCGCTCGACGTGCTGCGCGCGCTGGGCCGGGTGCCGCAAGCATGAAGCCCGCGCCGTTTCGCTATGAGCGCCCCGCGACGCTGGAGGCTGTGTTGGCGCTGCTGGACGCGCATGGGGCGCAGGCCGAGATTCTCGCTGGTGGTCAGAGCCTGATGCCAATGCTGGCCTTGCGCGTGGCACGGCCGGATTTGGTGATCGACATCAACCGCATAGCTGGGCTCGGCGACATCACCGCGATTCCGGATGGCGGAGTGCGGATCGGCGCACGGGCACGACATGCCGAAGTGATGGCCTCGCCGCTGGTGCCCGCCTTGATGCGCTCTGCCCTCGCCCATGTCGCCCACCCAGCCATCCGCAATCGCGGCACGCTGGGCGGTTCGCTGGCCTTGGCTGATCCGGCGGCCGAGATGCCGTGCTGCATGGTGGCGCTCGGTGCCAGGATCGTCACGCTGTCCAGCCGTGGCGAGACCCACCACGACGCCGCGTCGTTCTTCCACGGCCTCTACAGCACTGCGCGACGCCCAGATGAGATGATCCTGCGCATCGAAATCCCGCCACTCGGGCCGCAATGGCGCTTCGCCTTTCTGGAAGAGGCGCGCAGGCTTGGTGATTACGCGATTGCCGGTGTGGCGCTGGCGATGGGGGCGGGCGAGGTGCGGCTCGCCTTCTGCGGCGTCGAACCTGCACCTCGCTGCCTGCCTGCCACCGAGGCACTGATCCTGGCCGGGGCCGATCCGCTTCCCGGATTGGTGGAGCTCGCGCCGATGGACAGTGACGACGCACCCGAAGCCTATCGTCGCCATCTGGCGGGGGTTTTGCTCAAGCGGGCATTGCGCGAGGTCGGGCATGGATAACCAGACACTGAGCATCGCCTGCACGATCAATGACCGCGCAATCCGCGCGACAATCCCGGTGCGGCAATCGCTGGTGGATTTTCTACGTGAGGGTGTGGGCCTGACCGGCTCACATGTCGGTTGTGCGCATGGTGTGTGCGGCGCGTGTCATGTGGTGGTGGATGGCGTGGTCGTGCGCGGCTGTCTGATCCTCGCTGTGCAGGCAGATGGGGCGGAAATCAGCACGATTGAACATGCGGCCACCACAAGCATCGGTGCGGCCCTGCAGGCGGCGTTTTTCGAGCGGGCCGCGTTGCAATGCGGGTTCTGCACCTCGGGAATGATCCTCCAGGCGGCAGAACTGCTGGCGCAGAATCCCGAACCGAGCCGCGACGAGATCCGAGCCGCACTTTCGGGCAACCTTTGCCGTTGCACCGGCTATCACGCGATTGTCGACGCGGTGCAGATGGCGTCTGCCCGGCTTTCCGACATAGCGCCTTAGCCGCGCCATTCACCGGCGGCACATCGTTTGCTTTGGAAAAAGAGAAAAACATTCTCGCAGGAGAGATTTATGGCTCGCTCAACTTCCATCCCGGCGCTCAGCCGCCGGGCCGTTCTCGCCTCTGCCGGGGTGCTGATGATGCCCTATGTCGCACGCGCGGCGGATTTGAAGCCGATCTCGATCCAGCTCTCCTGGATCAAGAGCATCCAGTATGGCGGCATGTTTGGCGCGGTCGAGATCGGTGCGTTCAAGGAGCTGGGCATCGACCCCACCTTCGTCTCGGGCGGTCCCAACATGGACCCGATTGCCAATGTCGCAGCCGGGAAATCGCTGATCGGTGACCGCCCCTCCGGTGCTTTGTTGCTGGCGCGCGACAAGGGCGTGCCGGTCAAGGTGATCGGCGTGACCTTCCAGAAAAGCCCCTACAGCGTGCTCAGCCTCGCCTCCAAGCCGATCGACAGCGTCAAGGACATGGTGGGCAAGACCATCGCAACCCCGACTTCCGGTCGCGCGCTCGTCGCCAGCCTGATCGCCGATGCGGGGCTCGATCCGAACTCGGTCAATCTCGTCCCGGCCTCGCCCGATCCTGCGGGTCTCGTGGCCGGGCAGATCGACGGTTACGTTGGCTATTCGACCAATCAGGGCGTGATGCTGCAGACGCGCGGCGTGGAAATCCATGTCTTCAACGCCCAGGACCACGGCCTGCCTGACGCCACCGGCGTGATCTATGCGCGTGAGGACATGCTGGAAGCCAATCGCGAACTGATCACCGCCACGCTGAAGGCCTATATCAAAGGCTGGAAATGGGCGCTCGTGCATCCGGAGGAGACCGCCCATCTGATGGTCGACAAATATGGCGCACCGGGGCTGAACTACACCGCGCAATACACCGAAATCGTCGCCAGCAAGCCCTATATTGAGGCGGGGCTGGGTGCGACGAAGGGGCTGCTCTCCATCGATCTCGATCTGTTCGAGAAGATGATCAAGAAATACCGCGATGTCGGCATGATTCAGGGCAGCTGGGGTGTGAAGGAATTCTGCGATCCCTCCTTCATCAGCGCGGCGCAGACGGCGTGATGTTCCAGGGCCGGTGGGCCGGCCAAGTGCTGGATTGCTGCGGCGGGTGCTCCACGCGCGCGGCGCATTTGCAACTCGGCGGCAAAAGATTGCTCGCCGATGCGCCGCCATCCCAGGACACCGCAGCCCATCTGCTGATGCCGCCCTTGGCCAATGCGCATGACCATGTGCGCGGCGTGAAACCCACCTCGCTTGGCGGTTTCGATCTGCCGCTCGAACTCTGGCTGCTGACAATGTCCGGCCTGCCGAAGGTCGATCCCTATCTCGTCACCGCCGCAGCATTGGGGCGGCAGGCGCTTGGTGGGTTGGGGTCGATCATGGTGCATTACACCCGCCCGCAGAACGCCTCCAGGCTGGTGGATGAACTGGCAATCGTGGCGAAGGCGGCCGAGGATATCGGTGTGAGGGTGGCGATTGCGATTGCGATGCGCGACCAGAACCCGCTGGGCTACGCACCGAATGCCAAGCTGCTCGCCGATCTGTTACCTGCTGACCGCGAGTGTGTCGAAACCCGCATGCTAAGCACGCCGCCAACTCCGGCCGAGCAGGTGGCCTGGGTCGATCAATTGGCCGCCAGGATCGAGAGCGATCTCGTCACCGTGCAATACGGCCCGTATGGCCTGGAATGGTGCTCGGATGAATTGCTGCGTCTGATTGCCGAGCGTTCGGCGCAGGATGGGCGGCGGGTCCATATGCATCTGCTGGAATCACCGCTGCAGCGCGAATATCTCGATTTCGCGCATCCGCAGGGGGCTGTGCAGTATCTCGCCGAGATTGGCCTGCTCTCGCCGCGTCTCTCCCTTGCCCATGCGACCCAGCTGCGACCGGACGAGATGGATATCCTCGCCGCCCATGGCGTGATCATCAGCGTCAATTCCAGTTCGAACATGATCCTGCGCAACGGCATCGCCCCCGCAGCCGAGATGCACGGTCGCGGCGTCAGGCTCGCCACCGGCCTGGACGGGTTCTCGATTGATGATGACGACGACGCCCTGCGCGAATTCCGCCTTGCCTATATGCTGCATCGTGGTCGCGGTCTTGGCGGTGGCTGGGAGCTTGGCGATCTGCTGCAAGCCGCCTGTCAGACCGGGCGGGAGTCAGTGACCACGATCACCGCCTCCCCATTGGTCGAGGGCGCTCCCGCCGATCTGCTGGTGCTCGATCGGACGGCGCTGACATCGGACGTGGTGGTGCCCATCGATGACGCGGCGATGTTCGCCCATCGTGCGACTACCAAACATATTCAGCAGATGATCGTCGCCGGGCGGACGGTGGCGCAAAACGGCGCACTGCTTGGCATCGACCTCGGCGGGGTTCAGGCGGAGTTGAATGCGCAGGTGCGGGCTGGGGCGTCGGATTATCTCTCTTGGCAACAGGCCAGTGCGGGGCTGCGCCAACGCGTCGCCGCCTTCTATGGCGCTGGCCTGCATCGGTGCGGGTGATCCATGTCGCGTGACATTGAAATCGCCCAGGTCGGCATCCAGTTCCACCAGCGCGGCGAGACTGTGATAGCGCTTGAGGATGTCTCGCTCAGTATTCCGAAAGGCAGCTACACCGAGATCATCGGCCCCTCCTGCTGTGGGAAGTCGACGCTGTTGCGGCTGATTGCCGATATTCTTGCCCCCTCGTCCGGCAAGATCACCATCGGCGGCTCGCCCCCTGCCGAGGCGCGGCGAGATCATGCGATCGGCTTTGTCTTTCAGCAGCCTACATTGCTGCCGTGGCGCAATATCCGCCAAAACGTGGCGCTGCCGCTCGATGTGGTGGGCCGCACCAGCCATCGGCGGTCGGACCGCACACCGGACCAATTGCTCGAATTGGTGGGCTTGGGGAAATTCGCCCGCTCACTTCCCGCCGAACTCTCAGGTGGTATGCAGCAACGTGCGGCGATTGCGCGGGCGCTGGTGTTGCAGCCGGACGTGTTGCTGCTTGACGAGCCTTTTGGTGCGTTGGACGAGATCACCCGCCAGAAGATGAATCTGGAATTGCTGCGGATCTGGACGGAGTGCCGCACCACGGCGCTGCTCGTCACCCACTCGATTGCCGAGGCGGTGTTCATGTCCGACGAGGTGGTGGTGATGTCGCCACGCCCCGGCCGGATCACCGCGCGCATCGCCATCCCACTGCCCCGCCCGCGCTCGCTGGCGATGATGCGCGATCCAGCCTTCACCGTGGCGGTCAATCAGGTGCGCGAGGCGTTGTTTGGCGATGAGGCCGAGACGCTGCCCGGTGGCGAGGCCTATTGAGATGAAAGGCAGTGCGATCGTCACAGCAGCACTGCCTTGGCTGGTGATCGTGCTGATCCTGGCGGTGATCGAGGCGATCTATCGCACCGGCCATCTGCCGATCTTCCTGCCATCGCCATCAATGCTATGGGGCAGCTTCATCGAAAGCCCGACATTGTGGCCCGCGAATATGGGGCCGACCCTGTGGAAGGCGGCGACAGGCTTTGGAATCGCCGCCGGTCTGTCTCTGGCGGGAGCCGGACTTGGGGCGGTGGTGCTGGCGGCCTATGCGCCGATCTACAATCTGGGGGCGACGCTGCAGAGCATCCCGATCATCGCCACCACGCCGCTGCTCGCTCTGTGGCTTGGCACCGGGGCGGAGACCCAGATCACGATTGCGGTGCTGGTGAGCCAGTTTCCGATGCTCAACGGCGCGATGCAGGGGTTTCGTGCCGCCGATTCCCGCCAGCGCGAGATGATGCATTGCCTCGCGGCCTCGCCGTTGCAGACCTTGCGCTATCTGATTCTGCCCGCGGCACTCCCCTTCATCTTCGCAGGCTTCAAGATCGCCGCCCCCGCCGCCGTGCTGGGCGTGATCACCGCCGAATGGGCGGGCGCAGAGCGCGGTGTGGGGGCGGTGATGCTGAACGCCTTGTTCGCCTATGACCCGCCGAAAGTCTGGCTCTCCGTGATTGCCGCCTGTGTGCTGGCAGGCGGTGGTTATGGTGTCTGGGCGCTGGTGGAGCGGCTGGTGGTGGTGTGGGATCGCCCGACGGAGTTGCGGCAATGAGGCGGTTGCTCGCCTGGATCGGCATCAGGCTCGCGGTGTTCGCGGCGTTTGTCGTGATCTGGCAGGGGCTGATTCTCTGGTTCGCCATCCCGCATTATCTGGTGCCGACACCTGCAGGCGTGGCGCATGCGGCGAGCAAGCATATCCCGGTCCTGCTCGCCCGCACCGGCTTCACCATCGGCACGGCAGCGCTTGGGCTTGCGATCAGCGGCACGCTCGCGCTCGGACTTTCACTGCTCTTTACCAACGCGCCGCGACTGGCCAAGGCCGCGACACCGTTGCTGATCGTCTTCCGCGCCGCCCCGGTGCCTGCCATCGCACCCCTGATCATGCTCGCCGTCGGGCGTGGGATGGGCACCAGCATCATCGTGGTGATGATCGTCGCCTTCTTCCCGCTCTATGTGAACGTGATGCGTGGCCTCTCCGCGCCGGACCCGAACGCGGTGCAATTGATGCTCGTCACCGGTGCCTCGCGCTGGCAACAGATGCGTCTTGTGCGGATCCCCTACGCACTGCCCTATCTGTTCACCGGGCTGCGGATTGCAGGCGCAAGTGCGATTTTGGGCGCGATGCTCTCCGAATGGATCACCGGCGCGCCCGGCTTGGGGATGCTGATCCTCAATTCCGGCGATATGCGCGAGACCGAATTGCTCTGGGCGGCGGTGATCGTCTCGGTGCTGGTGGCGCTTTGCGTGTTCTGGACGACCTCAGCGCTGGAGCGCTCAGTGCTGGCGTGGCGGGTTTAGCGCTCGCCAGATACGCTCAGAGGTCGCTGGCATTTCGATATGGGCGACGCCGATGGCATGGCAGATCGCGTTGATGATCGCAGGCGGTGCCGCCGTCGGCCCGGCTTCCCCCACCGCCTTCGCCCCCAACGGATTGCTGCGGCTCGGCACGGCATGCAGGGCGATGTCGAAACTCGGCAGATCCTCGGCGCGCGGTAGGGCGTAATCCATCAGCGAGGCGCTCAGCACCTGACCCTGCTCGCCATCATACGCGCAGAATTCCATCAGCGCCTGGCCGACACCTTGCGCGATCCCGCCCTGCATTTGGCCCTCCACCACCATTCGGCTCGCCACGTTGCCGGAATCCTGCACTGCGACATGGCGGAGCAGGCGCACCATGCCAGTTTCAGGGTCGATCTCCACCTCGGCCACGTGGCAGCCATATGGGAAGTTGTCGGCGGTGGCGCGGAAGAACTCACAGGCTGCCAGACCACCAGCCCGCTCCGCCACCTGCATCAGCGACACGCTGCGATCCGTGCCCGCGATTTCATAGCGACCATCACGGAACACGAGATCGGGCAAGGCGGCTTCCAGCATCTGGCCCGCCACGTCCTTGCCCGTCTCGATGATCGCAGCACAGGCCAGTGTGACCGCAGAACCACCGACGGTGAGTGAGCGCGACGCTCCGGTGCCGTTGCCTTGGGCAACGCGATCCGTGTCGCCCTGGATCACCACCACGTCGGAAGACGCGATGCCGAGACGTTCGGCAATCAGCATAGCATAGACCGTCGCATGGCTCTGGCCGGAGGATTGGGTGCCGATGTGCAACTCGGCGCGGCCATCTTCCAATATCAACTTCGCCTGCTCGCCTAGCGACGTCCCATACGCCTCCAACGCCACCGACATCCCGATGCCGCGCAGCTTCCCCGCTGCGACGGAGTTGGCATGGCGGGCCGGAAAACCGGCCCAGTCGGCGCGGGCGAGCGCCATGTCCATCACAGCCGGAAAGTCACAATCGGCGTAGGTGACGCCGCCAATGGTGCGGAGGGGCATCGCCTCGGGCGGGATCAGATTGCGACGCCTGATCTCATCGGCTCCGATTCCCAACGCCCGCGCGCCGAGATCCATCAGCCGCTCGATCAGGAACATGATCTCCGGTGCCCCTGCGCCACGATAGGGGCAGGTGGGCACGGTGTTGGTGAACACGCCCTGCACGGCGATATGCCCCACCGGAATCCGATATGCCCCGCACAGCGTCTTCGCCCCCACAATGGCGGGATTGACCGCGCGCGGCCCAAGCCACGCGCCGAGATTGGCCAGCGTGCGGACACGGATCGCAACCGCCCGTCCCTCTGCGTCGAACGCCATCTGGGCATCGGAGGTGTGATCGCGGCCCTGCATATCGCTGAGGAAGGACTCTGTCCGATCCGCCTGCCAACGCACCGGCCTGCCCACCAGCCGTGCCGCCCAGAGGACGAGCGCCGCCTCGGCATAGAGCACGTTCTTCGCGCCAAACCCGCCACCGATATCGCCGACCAGCACGCGGATATCCTGCTCAGGTATTCCAAAGACGAACCGCGCCAGCGTGTGACGGATCGGGTGCGGCTTGCCCGCCGCCGCATGCAGCGTGTGGCGCGCGCCGTCCCAAACTCCAGTATAGCCACGTGTCTCGATGGGGGCTGCGACGAGGCGTTGATTGATCGCTCGCAGCCGCACCACATGCGCCGCTTCGGCAAACGTCGCGTCCGTGAGTGCGGGGTCACCATGCGAGAACTGGAAGCAAAGATTGCTCGCATGCAGCCTTGGCGCATCCTCGGCGAGTGCCTCCATCGGGGTGATTACAGATGGCAGAGCGCGATACACCACTGTCACCAACTCGACGGCATCGCGCGCCTGCGCCAGTGTTTCGGCCACCACGAATGCGACCGGCTCGCCGACATAGCGCACTCGCTCAACCGCCAACAGGCTCTGCGGACTGGCGACAGCGGGATCACCCTCTTCGGCGTCGAGATGTCCGGGCACCGGAACTTCCCAAGGGATACCGCCCAATCCGGCGTCGATCAGGTCGCGCCCGGTCAGCACCGCAAGCACGCCCTGCGAAGCCAGCGCTTCCTTGGTGGCAATATCCAGTATCTCGGCATGAGCGTGCGGTGCGCGCAACACCACAGCGTGGACGCCCCCCGGCGCCACCAGATCGGCAATGAAATGGCCAGCACCGGTCAGCAGCCGGTGATCTTCGACGCGGCACCGAATCACCGATTCTTCTCGCGAGCGATCATCGGCCAGTCAAACGCTCCGTCATTGACACCCCATTGCGATCAGCTCCCG
>CAITEF010000352.1 GCA_903891315.1 uncultured Rhodospirillales bacterium
GCTCATAGAGAACCAATCACCAATCCATACCATCACCCAACTCCATCCTCGCGGATGAAGGAAAGTAACGGCCAAGCGCCGCCAACGTATCCCTTCCATACAGATGCAATTGTCAAAGATCAGGTCCTTCAACTTACCGTCCGGTTTCTTTCGAAGCGGTCAGCTCGTCGTCGGGAGGCGGCTTTTAGGCCGGGGAGGGGGGGCTGTCAACGCGAAATCTGCAGATGCTGTATTTTTCTCAAAATCACTGAAATCCGCAGAACTCTGCGGGTTTCAGCCCCACACCCCGCCCCATTCACTGTAAAACATCACCAGACTAGGAGACATGCGATTGTCACATGACGGGACAATCGCAGCCCATTTTACGCCGCTTCAGCAAGATGGCCGTTGATCCGCAACCCGTCGGAATCCGCGGAAACCTGCACGTTTTGACCATCCATGATGCTGCCATCGAGGATGAGTTGCGCGAGCTTGTTCTGCAGGCTGCGCTGGATCACCCGCTTGAGCGGACGTGCCCCGTAGACCGGATCGTAGCCCTCCTCAGCCAGCCAATTGAGCGCCGAGCTGTCCAGGTTGAGCTGGATGTGCCGGCTCTCCAGCATCGCGTGGAGCCTTGCGAGCTGGATGGTGACGATGCTGGCCATGTCGCTGCGTTGCAGACGGCGGAACAACACGACCTCGTCGAGGCGGTTGAGGAATTCCGGGCGGAAATGCATCCGTACGATCTCCATCACCCCCTTGTAGGCCATCGCCAGATCCTCGCCGTCCGGCTGGGCGGCCAGGATGTCGGAGCCCAGATTGCTGGTGAGCACGATGATGGTGTTCTTGAAATCCACCGTGCGGCCCTGCCCGTCGGTGAGCCTGCCATCGTCAAGCACCTGCAGGAGGACGTTGAACACGTCCTCATGGGCCTTCTCGACCTCGTCAAACAGGATGACCTGATAGGGCCTGCGCCTGACTGCTTCGGTCAGCACACCGCCCTCGTCGTAGCCCACATAGCCTGGAGGGGCACCGATGAGGCGTGAGACCGCATGCTTCTCCATGAACTCACTCATGTCGATGCGCAGCATGGCCTTGTCGTCGTCGAACAGGAATTCGGCGAGCGCCTTGGTGAGCTCGGTCTTGCCGACGCCGGTCGGGCCCAAGAACAGGAAGCTACCGATTGGCCGGTTGGGGTCCTGCAACCCGGCGCGGGCGCGGCGCACCGCGTTGGAGACGTGACGCAGTGCATCCTCTTGGCCGACGACCCGCTTGCGCAGCTCGTCTTCCATCCGCAGCAGCTTGGCGCGCTCGCCTTCAAGCATGCGTTCCATCGGCACACCGGTCCAGCGGCTGACGATGGCGGCGATGCCCTCCTCGGTGACGGCCTCGTTGGCCGGGTTGCCCCCTTCCTGCTGGGCGGCGATGCGGCGTTCGAGATCGGGGATGATGCCGAAGCGAAGCTCGGAGGCGCGCTGCAGGTCGCCCTTGCGCTGGGCGAGTTCGACCTCGGAGCGTGCCTGATCGAGCTGCTCCTTCAGCTTCTGGCCCTCGGCGAGCTTCTCTTTCTCGGCCTTCCACGCCGCCGTCATCGCGTCGGATTTCTCAGAGATCTCGGCGAGTTCGTGTTCGAGCTTGCCCAGACGATCGCGCGAGGCGACGTCGGTCTCCTTCTTCAACGCCTCACGCTCGATCTTGAGTTGGAGGATGCGGCGGTCGAGTTCGTCGAGCTCCTCGGGCTTGCTGTCCACCTGCATGCGCAGACGGCTTGCCGCCTCGTCCATCAGGTCGATGGCCTTGTCGGGCAGGAAGCGGTCGGAGATGTAGCGGTTGGACAGCGTGGCGGCGGCGACGATGGCGGCGTCGGTGATACGAACGCCATGATGGAGTTCGTATTTCTCCTTGATGCCGCGCAGGATCGAGATGGTGTCCTCAACGCTCGGCTCACCGACAAACACCGGCTGGAACCGACGTGCGAGGGCGGCGTCTTTCTCGACATGTTTGCGATATTCGTCGAGCGTGGTGGCACCGATGCAATGCAGCGCGCCACGGGCGAGTTCGGGCTTGATCAGGTTGGAGGCGTCCATCGCGCCATCCGCCTTGCCCGCTCCGACCAGGGTGTGCATCTCGTCGATGAACAGGATCACCTGCCCTTCGGCTGCCTCGATTTCGGCGAGGACGGCTTTCAGGCGCTCCTCGAACTCACCGCGATATTTCGCGCCGGCCACCATCGCGCCGAGATCGAGCGACAGCAGACGCTTGCCGCGCAGAGCCTCCGGCACGTCGCCGTTGATGATGCGCAGGGCCAATCCCTCGACGATGGCGGTCTTGCCGACGCCGGGCTCGCCGATCAGCACCGGGTTGTTCTTGGTGCGGCGGGCGAGCACCTGGATGGCGCGGCGGATTTCCTCGTCACGACCAATGACCGGGTCGAGCTTGCCGTTGCGGGCGAGTTCGGTGACGTCGCGGGCGTATTTCTTCAGCGCGTCGAAATTATGTTCGGCGTTCTGGCTGGTGACCTTGCGGCCCTTGCGGATGTCGGCGAGCGCTTTTTCCAGCGCCTGGGCGGTGGCGCCGCCAGCCTTGAGGGCGCGGGCGGCCCCGGTGTCAGAGGCAGCGAGTGCGACGAGCAGGCGGTCTTGCGCGACATATTCATCGCCCGCCTTCTGGGCCGCAGTCTGCGCAGCGTCGAGCGCGCGCACCAGCGGCGGAGTGATCTGCGGTTGACCGGCACCACCACCCTGCACTTTCGGCAGCTTGCCGAGTTCGAGTGTGTTGGCGGTGCGGACCGCCTCCGGATCGCCGCCCGCTGCGCGGATCAGCCCGGCTGCTGCCCCCTCTTCGTCGTCCAGCAACGCCTTGAGCAGATGCTCCGGGGTGAATTGCTGGTGAAAATCGCGAATGGCGATGGTCTGCGCCGCTTGCAGAAAGCCCTTGGCGCGTTCGGTGAATTTCTCGATATCCATGTTCGGTCCCTTTCAAGGCGACTGGCAGAGATGCCCCAGATCTGGCGACATTTCCGTCGTTCTATCAGGATGGGTATTCATTCCTGACGACTCAAGATGCTACCTCGCCTAATCTGCCTCAGCCGCGCGAATTGAGAGGACGCCATATGCGAATCGAGCATCTCTACCGCTACCCCGTGAAAGGCCTGACTGCGGAGGCGCTGGAGGCGATCACCGTGGAGACCGGCGAGGCGATCCCCTGGGACCGGGCCTTTGCGCTGGCGCAGGGCGATGCGCCGTTTGATCCGGAAAAGCCGGAATGGATCCGCAAGCAGAATTTCATGTGTTTGGCGGCTAACAGCGAAATCGCGGCACTGCGGTCGCATTTCGACGCAAAATCCGGGGTTCTCACCATCCGCGCCCCGAACTGGGCGATGATCTCGGAGAACGCGCTGACCAGCGAGGGGCGGCAGCGTCTGGCAGCCTGGCTGACCGCGTTCATGGGCGCGTCTGCCCGTGGGGTTCCGACGTTCCATCACGTCCCCGGCCACGTGTTCGGCGATCAGAAGACCAAGGTGGTCAGCCTGATCAATGCCGCCAGCCTCGCCGATTTGGAGGCCAAGCAGGGCGAACGGCGGCATCGGCTGCGCTTTCGCGCCAATGTCTATTTCAGCGGCGCGCCGGCGTGGCAGGAGCATGAGTGGATCGACCGCGAATTGCTGGTCGGCACCGCGCGGTTGCGTGTCGTCAAGCGCACGGTGCGCTGTCCAGCAACCGAGGTGAATCCGGAAACCGCCCAGCGCGACGCCAATCCGGTGCTGGAATTGCGCACCCATTTCGGCCATGCCGATCTTGGCGTGCATGCCGAGGTTGTTGACGGCGGCAGGTTCGCGATTGGCGATGCGCTGGAGGTTCTGTAGCCGTTAACCTGGCATTGACGGCGCTGAAGCATACTCCGGCACAGGCTGGAGGGCATGATGGTCAGCACTGCCGAAGATGTCGAGATTTCAGAGGCAACTCGCCCGCGGGAGCGGCGCAGGCCGGGGCGGCGCGACGATGTCAGTCCGGAACTGATCCCGCTGCTGCGCGGCGAGGTGGTCGACGGGCTGGTTGAACCCGGAATACATCCGGAGTTCCCGCTGTTCGACGACGACGAAGACCCGATACGGGCCGCGCGCGGCGTGCTCGTGGGCTTTGTCGGCGGAATGGCGTTCTGGGCGATTATCATCGGTGTTCTGGCCTTGGTGGCGCAGATCTAGGGCGTGATGATTTTGGGTTGAACCTTGTCCGCCCAAGCTCGTCATTGCAAACGAAGTGCAGCAATCCATCTCGGAATTGGCTGCATCGCGGTGGATTGCTGCGCTGCGTTTGCAATGACCATGTGTTATTCGGTCAAGTGAAGCTCGTCACTCTGTAGCCGCTGCCCGTTATCGCCCGGCGCGCAGGCGATAACGGGAGCACCATTCACTGCTGCGGCGAGAAATCGGTCGCCGACAGGAAGACGTTCTCCTGGCTGAGCAGACAACCAGCCTCAGCGGACATCTTGATGAATTCCTGCCATGCCGGATCCTTGGCCATCGCGGCACGACGCTGCTCACGATCACCCTGGTTCTCATAGCGCCAGAGATGCACCACCTTGTTCAGTGAGCCCTCGGCCACCGTGTAGAAGCCCAAGCAAGTGCCGAGATATTTCTGCTGCAGCGGCCAGCCATATTCCTTGTAGATCTTCACCCATTGCGCGAGCTTGCCGGGCTTTGCGGTGTAGGTGCGCATATCGACGATCATTGTTGATTTTCCTCCCTGAAGTCAGACTCTTATTTTGGCTTATCGACGCCACCGGGCGGCAGCAAGCCGCGCTCCATCATGCATTGCTGCACATATTGTTTGCGCAACGCCTGCAGATAATCCTCGACCGAATTGTTGTAATTGACCGATGCGTGTTGCGCAGCCTCCTTCACCAGGCTGTGATCCTGCTCGGCCGCATCCTGGCATTCCCGCAGCGGCGTGCCGGGTTCGGCCTTCGGCGTGGTGGAGCGAAACGTAGAGCAGCCAGCAAGACTGAGCAGCCCGATGATCAAGACGAGATTGCGTGGGGTCATGTGGCGGAAATCCAATCTTCGATGAGCCGACGTGCGATGCTGTCCACGCGTGGCAAGGAAATGCCCACAGTTTCAGGCTGACGCAGTTCGTCACGGGTGAACCAGCGAGCGTCGACGAGTTCCTCCGGATCGATGGTGATCTCGGTCGACACCGCCTCGGCGTGGAAGCCGAGCATCATCGAGGAGGGGAACGGCCAGGGCTGGCTTGAGTGGTAGAACACGCGCCCCACGCGGACACCGGCTTCCTCGAACACCTCGCGCGCCACCGCTTCCTCCAGGCTTTCGCCGGGTTCGACGAAACCGGCCAGCGTTGAATACATCGTGCTGTTCGGAAAACGGACCGAATGGCCGAGCAGGCAGCGCTCGCCATCGACGACGAGCATGATCACCGCAGGATCCGTGCGCGGGAAATGCTGGGTGTTGCAGCCGGTGCAGACCAGCGCGTTGCCTGCCGAGCGGGGGGCGGTGGGGGCACCGCAGACTCCGCAGAATTTGTGGCGCGTGCGCCAGAACATCAGCCCGCGCGCATGCGCCAGCATCGAAGCCTGTTCGGCGGGCAGCAACCCGGCCACACCGCGCAAATCGATCAGCGCACCGAGGGCTTCGGGCAGCAGAGTCGCGGGGTCGTCGATCTCGGAGAAATCCACCGCGAAGACCGGAGTGCCGTCATGCAGGCCGAGCAGGGCGAGCGGATTGCGGTCGGATTGCGGGATATTGGCCGCCGCCAGGAACACCGCCTGATGGCCGTTGTCTTCGCCGGGCTTAAGCAGGCTCTTGCCGCGCCAGACCGGCAGGAAGCGGGCACGCGGATCGGCCAGGGCTGCGTCCATCGCAGCTTCGTCGTCCCGCAATTTGGACACCCGGTCGAGTGGGCTGCCGGTGTAGGCGTTCTTGCGGGATGGGGGGATGGGTTGCACGGTTCGTCCTGCCTCTGTTGCCGGAAACTGCCATGTGCCCGCCTGTCGGGCAACCGGGCTGCGCAGGCGATGCTTGCAGTCTGTCCTCTGACGCGCGATATCAGGGATGGGAGGTCGGCGGCGGACGTGCTCCTCGCCAACCCGGTCAGGACCGGAAGGTAGCAGCCGCAACGAGTTCTAGTGCGGGTCGCAGTTCGGCCTCCCACCCCAACCAGCTCAGGGAATGCATGTCGGGCTTATTCGGAGATGAAGAACCGGACATGCCGGAACCGATCCCCGAAGGCCCTGGCCTATTCGGCGAGTCGCTGCCGCAAGCTCCCTCCCCGGCATCGCCAGCCACGCCCTATCGCGTCCTTGCCCGCAAATACCGCCCGACCAGCTTTGCCGACCTGATCGGCCAAGAGACGATGGTGCGCACGCTGCGCAACGCCTTTGCACTCGGACGGGTGGCGCACGCCTTCATGCTGACTGGCGTGCGCGGGGTGGGAAAGACCACCACGGCACGCATCATCGCCAGGGCGCTGAACTGCACGGGTGTGGATGGAAATGGCGGCCCGACTGTCGAGCCTTGCGGCGTGTGTTCAAACTGCATGGCCATCCTCGCCGACCGGCATCCGGACGTGACGGAGATGGACGCTGCCTCCAACACCGGCATCGATTCGGTGCGCGAGATCATTGAGGCGGTGCGATTCCGGCCGATGCAGGCGCGCACGCGGATTTTCATCCTCGACGAAGTGCACATGCTCTCCAAACCCGCCTTCAACGCGCTGTTGAAGACGCTGGAGGAGCCGCCGCCGCATGTGAAATTCATCTTCGCCACCACCGAAATCCGCAAAGTGCCGATCACGGTACTGTCGCGCTGCCAGCGCTTCGACCTGCGTCGCATCTCGGTGGCCGAACTCGCGGCCCATTACGGTCGCATCGCCGAGAAAGAGGGCAAGCAGATTGACCGCGAGGCGCTGGCGCTGATCGCGCGGGCGGCGGATGGATCGGCGCGCGACGGGCTGTCGATTCTCGATCAGGCGATCGCGCAGACACCGGATGGCGAGAGCATCACCGAGGCTGCGGTGATCGAAATGCTGGGCCTCGCCGACCGAGGTGCGGTGTTTGATCTGTTCGAGGCGGTGATGGCGGGGCGCACCGAAACCGCGCTTGGGATCACCGACAATGCGCATGCGCGCGGTGCCGATCTGGGCGAGATGCTGGGCGACCTGCTCGAACTCGTCCACACTGTCTCGCGGCTGAAATCGATTCCCGCGTTGCGCACCGGTCAGGAATTGCCGGAATTCGAGCGGGTACGCGGGGCGGTGATGGCCGAGAAGCTGTCGATGCCGAGTCTGGGACGCGCTTGGCAGATGCTGCTCAAGGGCATCACCGAGGTCGAACAGGCCCCGGACCGCCGCGCCGCCGCTGAAATGGTGCTGATCCGGCTCTGTCACGTAGCTGAGTTGCCGCCGCCGGGCGAGTTGGTGAAGCGGATTCTCGATCAATCGTCGAACATGTCCGCGCCATCTGGCCCCGGGCCGGGCGGTGGCGGCGGCTCGATGCGCGCGGTCGCCGGTGGCGGATCGGTGATGATGAACGCACAGCCTCAGGCGGTGTCGGCACCGGTTCCGGCTGGGCCCGTGCTGTCGAATTTCCGCGACGTTGCGGCACTGGTCGCCGAGAAGCGGGAGCCGACCTTGCATGCGCATCTGGTGCATTCGGTGCATGTGGTCCGCTTCGCGCCGCCGGTGATCGAGATCAACCCAACGCCGGATGCCCCACGCGATCTCGCCGCCCGTCTGTCGGCGGTGCTGAGCGAAGCCACCGGGACGCGCTGGACGGTGGCGCTGACCTCGGAGAAGGGCGAGCCGACGCTCGCCGAGCAGGGCGACGCCGCCGATCACGCGCGCCGCAGCACTGCGCAGTCGCATCCTTTGGTGCAGGCGATTTTGGCATCGTTTCCAGGCGCGAAGATCGAGTCCGTGCGCGATTCGGCGGTTGACGCCTATGGACTGCCCAGCACGCAAGCCGGTGACGACGAGCCAGCCGATTTTGACATCCCGCTGCCGGGCAGCGACGAGTTGAACGACATTTCAGACGCTTGGGAGAGCATACCATGAAGAACATCGCCGGAATGATGAAGCAGGCGGCACAGATGCAGAAGAAGATGGAGGAGATGCAGTCCTCCCTCGAAGCGATGACGATGGAAGGCTCCGCGGGCGCGGGCATGGTCGTTGTCACGCTGTCGGGCAAGAACGATCTGCGCGGGATCAAGATCGACCCCAAGCTGATGGATCCGGAAGAAGCCGAGATGCTGCAGGATTTGATCGTGGCCGCCCATGCGGATGCGAAGAAGAAGATCGAGGCGGTGGCATCCGAAGAGATGGCCAAGCTGACCGGCGGCCTCAACCTACCGCCGGGGCTGAAGCTGCCGTTCTGATCGCCTCGGCGTCAGGTAAACCGCTTGATGAACGCCGAGATTTTGTGCCGCCGCAACTCGCTTGCGGCGGCACTGTCGTTGGCCATGTAGTTCATCTGCACGACATAACGCGAGCCGATAAATTTCTTGTGGCCATGCCAAGCCGTTTTCGAATTCGGGAATACCAGCAGCGTGCCCTCCACCGGCGGCACTTCGACGACATAGTTCTCCAGATCGGAGCCATTGCGCAGCAGGCGCAGGCAGCCCTGATGGTCGGCCCAGTCGTTGGTGGCGCGGTTGAGATAGAGCAGGATCGTCACCCGCTTGGAGACCGAATCGGTGTGGATGCGACCATCCTTGTCGCGCGACATGCCGCGCAGCGTGGTCATCGTCGCAGCCCCGTTGAGGTCGAGAAGAAATTTTTCGGCCACGATGGCGCGGAACTCATCCCCTTGAAGTTCAGCGAGCATGCCCTGCGCGGTGTGGCCGAAATGCACCGCGCCGATCGGGAAAGAGCCGCCCTTTTTCATGCCCGGCAGATCCTGCAACACGTGGCCGAGTTGGTCGGATTTCACGAAGCCAGGCACCACGATATGCGGGTAGGGATCGGTCGAAACCATGGCGTCGCGGAATTTTCCCACGTCCAGCGTGTGCATCGCGGCCCTCATTCGAGTGACGGTTCGTTGCTGAATATCTATTCCCGCTGAAGGTCTGCGTCCATCGCGGTGAAGGTCTACCGTGGTCGGCTTTCGCCCCCTCGGCTTTCACGCTATGCGCAGGCCAACATGGATACGATCCCTAGCGACGATTTTTCTGGCGGGCCTTTGCCCGTCTATCGGGCCCGTTTGGCCCGAGGCGATTTGGCGTCTGACCCGTCGCAGGCAATGGCCATCGAGCGGTTGCAATATCTGTGGGTGAAGCTGCGCGGATATGATCCGGCACCGCTGGACCACACGCCTCGCGCCGGACTTTTGTCGCGCTTTCTGCGGCGCAAGCATTACGATGAGGGCCACGATCCCCAGCCGGATGGGCTCTATCTGGTCGGAGAGGTTGGGCGCGGCAAATCCATGCTGATGGATCTGTTCTTCGCCGCCGCTGATGTGAAGCGCAAAAAGCGGCTGCACTTCCACCAATTCATGCAGCAATGCCATCGCCGGATCTTCGCCTGGAAGAAGGAACACCCCGCCCAGGCCGACCCGATCCCGCCGCTGGCCGACAGCATTGCCGGCGAGGCGGCGTTGCTGTGCTTTGACGAATTTCAGGTCAACGACATTGCTGACGCGATGATTCTGGGGCGTCTGTTCCAAGCTCTGTTCGAGCGCGCGGTGGTGGTTGTCACCACGTCCAACACGCTGCCGGACGATCTGTTCAAGGGCCAGCCAGGGCGCGATGCGTTCCTGCCGTTCATCGGCATGATCAAGCAGCATCTCGACGTGCTGGTGCTGGAAGGCGGGCGTGATTTCCGCCGGGCGCGACTGCGGGGGATGCCGACATGGCATGTGCCGTCCGACGGGCGCGCCGAGCGGGCGCTGGATGCCGCGTTCAGCAATCTGACCGGGCGCGCCCAACCGAAATCGGAGACGCTGATCGTCAACGGCCGCAAATTCATCGTCCCGCAGGCGGCCGAGGGCGTGGTGCGGTTCGATTTCGAGGAACTCTGCGGCAAGCCGTTGGGGGCAGGCGATTATCTGGCGCTGGCGACCCATTTCCACGCGATGGTGCTGGACGGCATTCCGCGCCTGTCGCCGGACAATTACGACAAGGCACGGCGGTTCATTGTGCTGATCGACTCGCTTTACGATCATCGGGTGAAGCTGGTGGCTTCGGCGGAGGCGTATCCGGACCAGCTTTATCAGCGCGGCGAGGGAGCCAAGGCTTTTGAGCGCACGGCGTCGCGGCTGGAGGAAATGCAGAGCCAGGAATATCTGGCTCTGCCGCATTTGACGTGAGGTGGTGGGATGCCGAGGCATCCCACCCGACAAGGGTCACACCAAGAGGAAATCCGGCACCGAGAGATAGCGTTCGCCGGTGTCGTAATTGAACCCGAGCACCTTTGCCCCCGCCGGAAGTTCCGGCAGCTTCTGTGCGATCGCCGACAGCGTGGCACCGGACGAGATGCCGACCAGCAGCCCCTCGATCCGTGCGGACCGGCGTGCGTATTCGCGGGCCGCTTCGGCTTCAACCTGAATCACGCCGTCAAGCAGGCTGACATCGAGGTTCTTCGGGATAAACCCTGCACCAATGCCTTGGATGGGATGCGGCGAGGGAGCCCCGCCGGAGATCACTGGGCTTTGCGTCGGCTCGACCGCGAAGACTTTCAGATTGGGGAATTTCGGCTTCAGCACGCGCGCCACGCCGGTGATATGTCCACCGGTGCCGACACCGGTGATGATCGCGTCCAGCCCGTCTGGGAAATCGGCGAGGATTTCCAGCGCCGTGGTGTGCTCATGCACCGATGGATTGGCCGGGTTTTCAAATTGCTGCGGCATCCAGCCGCCCGGTGTGCTGGCGACCAGTTCCTCGGCGCGAGCAATGGCACCCTTCATCCCCTTTTCGCGCGGGGTGAGGTCGAACGTGGCACCATAGGCCTGCATCAAATACCGCCGCTCCAGCGACATCGATTCCGGCATGACCAGGACAAGCTTGTAGCCTTTGGCCGCAGCGACCATCGCCAGACCCACGCCGGTGTTGCCGGAGGTCGGCTCAATGATTGTCGCACCCGGACGCAGCGAACCATCCGCCTCGGCGGCTTCCACCATGGAGAGCGCGATGCGGTCCTTGATTGAACCGCCCGGGTTCGTCCGCTCAGATTTCACCCAGACGTCGGCGGTGGGGAACAGGCGCGACAGGCGGATATGCGGGGTGTTGCCGATGGTGGCGAGAACGTTGGCGGCTTTCATCGCGGGTCTCCCGAATTGCTCGTTATATTTACGCGGATTTTCGCCATTTGCGATAGCCATTTGCACGCAATTCACATGCCGGACACGTATTGCATCCATAACCCCACTCATGACGCGTTGTATGGTCGCCACGATAGCAGGTGTGACTCAGATCGACGATCACTTGGATCAACGCCGCGCCGCCGAGTTTCTCGGCCATCGCCCAGGTTTCCGATTTGTCGATCCACATCAGGGGGGTGTGCAGCACGAATCTGCGGTCCATGCCGAGATTGAGCGCGAGTTGCATGGCTTTGACGGTATCGTCGCGGCAATCCGGATAGCCGGAAAAATCGGTCTCGCACATGCCGCCCACGATGTGGCGCAGCCCGCGGCGGTAGGCGATGGCGGCAGCGTAGGTGAGAAACAGCAGGTTGCGGCCCGGCACGAAGGTGTTGGGCAGGCCGTTCTCTGTCATCTCGATCTCAATGTCCCGCGTCATCGCGGTGCCGCCGATCTCCGCCAAGGCGCCGCCAAGGTCGATCAGGTGGTCCGGCCCCAACGTGCCGCGCCAACCGCCGATCCGCGCGACCGCCTTGCGCACCGGCTCGCGGCAATCGAGTTCCACGGCGTGGCGTTGGCCGTAATCGAAGCCCACCGTCTCGACATGATCGAAGCGGTCCAGCGCCCAGGCGAGGCAGGTGGAGGAGTCCTGTCCACCGCTGAACAGCACCAACGCGGAGTCGGACATCGAAAAACCCTTATCTTGGTCTATATCGAACCTTATGCAGATCAAGTTCACCGAGGAAGACATCCATCGCTATTCGCGCCACCTGCTGTTGGCAGAAGTGGGCGGGCATGGGCAGCGAAAATTGCGCGCCGCCAGCGTGCTGATCGTCGGCGCAGGCGGGCTGGGCTCTCCGCTCGGGCTCTATCTGGCAGCCGCCGGCGTAGGGCGGATCGGCATCATTGATGATGACCGCGTCGAAATGTCCAATTTGCAGCGCCAGATCGCGCATGGCGTCGCCGATCTCGGGCGGGAGAAGGCGGTCAGTGCGGCCGAGGCGATGCTGGCGATCAATCCGTCGACAATTGTGCAGACGCACCTCGCCCGGCTCGATGGCGGCAACGTGCATCAGCTGATCGGCGATTATGATCTGGTCTGTGACGGCAGTGACAATTTCCCCACCCGGTTCCTGCTGGCTGATGCTTGCGTTGCCGCCCGCAAGACGCTGGTCTCAGCCGCAGTGATGCGGTTCGAAGGCCAGCTTTCGGTGTTCAAGCCATATGTCAGCGGCCCGTGTTATCGCTGTCTTTATCCGGAGGCACCGCCGGACGGGATGGTGCCGAGTTGCGCCGAATCGGGCGTGTTGGGGGCGGTGACCGGCGTGATGGGGACTTTGCAGGCAACCGAGGTGCTGAAGGAATTGCTCGGCATCGGCGAGACGCTGGCTGGACGATTGATGCTGTGGGATGCGCTCGGCAGTCGGTTTCGCACGATCAACGTTCCGCGTGATCCGTCCTGTTCGGTGTGCGGCAGCATGGCGACGGTTGGAGGCTGACGTTGTGATATCGTTGCTTTCGCTCTGGCGCTCGCCGCGTCATGTGGCATTCTGCCGCAGCCCATGAAACGTTTTGTCTTTCTCCTCGCCTGCATCCTTCTCACCTCGCCCGGCCCCGCCGCGCGGGCGCAGCCTGCCAATGCGCCTGCGGCAGCGGCCAGCGAGGGCAGCCAATCGCATGAAAAATTGCCGCGCTTTGCCTCGCTGCGATTTGACGATGTGAATCTCCGCGTCGGCCCCGGCACAAATTATCCAATCGACTGGGTCTACAAGCGGCGCAATCTGCCGGTGGAGATCGTCTTCGAGTTGGGCGATTGGCGGCAGATTCGCGATCAGGACAATGTCACAGGCTGGGTGAAGACGCTCAGCCTCTGGAAGCGCCGCAATGTGGTGGTGCGTGCCACAGAACTGACCTTGCGGGCCAAGCCCGACGATGCGAGCGACGCGGTGGCGGTGCTCAAACCCGGCGTGATCGCGCATGTGCGGGTCTGCCCGGGCGGCAATCCGTGGTGCGAAGTGGAAATTGACGCCTATCGCGGCTGGCTCCGCCGCGCGCAGGTGTATGGTGTCTATGCCGACGAGGCGATTGACGGCCAATAAAAGGGGAACTGGGTAATGGATCTTCCCGAGGACCAGCCGCGTGCGCATCATGATCTGGGCGGCGTGTCAAAATTCATGTGCGAGCCGGTCGACACTTCGCGCCACGCGCTGACCGAGTTCGACCGCACCGTCGACGCCCTGCGCGGCTTGCTGGGTGCCAAAGCGGTGATGAGCGTGGATGAACTCCGCCGTGGCATTGAGGCGATTCCGGAGGCGGATTATCATCGCCTGTCCTATTACCAGCGTTGGATCCGCTCGATTGCCGACAATCTGATGGTGCACGGCGTGCTCACCGAGGCGGAACTCCGCGCTGCTTTGGAGGCCAAGTGATGCTCGCCGAGGGTGATCGCGTCCGGGTGAAACTCGACTGGCCGGAGACGCGCGGCCCCTGTCATATCCGCACCCCGCATTATCTGCGTGGTCGCGAGGGCGTGGTGGAGCGCAGGCTCGGCAGTTTCCGCAACCCGGAGGATCTCGCCTTCGCCCGACCGGCGGAGGAGCGCGATCTCTATCACGTCCGCTTCGATCTGCCCGCGATCTGGCAGGAGGCGGATGCATCAGAAATTGTCGTGTGCGAGTTGATCGAGCAAACCTACTTGCTCGAAGATGAGACCAGCGCCGGCGCTGGGGACGTGATCGTCGTGGAGTTGTTCGAACACTGGCTGGAGAAGCTGGCATGAACGTTCTGGAAGCCGACAGCGAGAAGCTGCTCGAAGCGGTGCTTGGCCTGCTCAAGGGGAAGGGCGTCGTCACGCCCGAAGAGATCACTGCCCGCATCGCCTCCACCGATTCCGCCAGCCCGGCGCAGGGCGCGCGCATGGTGGCACGGGCTTGGACCGACCCGGAATATCGTGCGCTGATGCTGCGCGATGGCACGGTCGCCGCCGAGGCGATGGACATCCCGATGCGCGGCCTGCCGCCGCTCGGCGTGTTGGAGAACACCGACGAGGTGCACAACCTCGTCGTCTGCACGTTGTGCTCCTGCTACCCGCGCGCGGTGCTGGGCTATCCGCCGTTCTGGTTCAAATCGGCGGCCTATCGCGCCCGCGCCGTGCGTGACCCGCGTGGTCTGATCGCCGAATGGGGCACAACGCTGCCAGAGGGGATGCAGTTACGCGTGGTTGATTCCACCGCCGATTACCGCTGGATGGTGCTGCCGCGTCGCCCGCACGGCACTGAAGGCTGGAGCGTGGAACAGCTCGCAGCCATCGTGCGTGAGGGCGATATGATCGGGGTGACGATTCCTTCAGTGTAAAGCCTGATGATGTTAAGTTAAAACCTGTCCGTCTCACCGCGTCATTGCAAACGAAGTGCAGCAATCCATCGCGGAGCGGTCTGCATCGCGATAGATTGCTGCGCTCCGCTTGCAATGACGGGCTGATATTGGTTCAAGCGAAGCTCAACTCGCACTAATGGCTCGCCGGGGCCCCCGGCTGCTTCAGCGGCAACGCGCGTGACACCGCGTCCAACGCCATGCAGTTGGCCACGATTGCGTTGATCGTCGGATAGACCGAGACATCCACGCCGAACCCCTTCGCCCCCATCACTTGGCTCATCAGGCAGAGATCGGCGATGGAGATCGCATCGCCGTGGCAGAATTTGCCGGTCGCCGGATCGCCCGCCATCCGCGCCTCGCCGATGCGCAGCCCTTCGCTGAACCAGTGCTTGATCCAGGCCGAGCGGGTGTCGTCATCCGCACCGAGCTTGTCGCGCAGATAGGTACGGATGCGCGGCACGATCAGCGGGTGATGATCGGCCGCCCAGATCAGCGCCAGCGCGCGCACCCGTGCACGCTCGACCGGGCTGGCAGGCAGCAAGGCGGGCGTTGGGTGAGTCTCCTCCAGATATTCCAGGATCGACAGCGACTGGGTGAGGCAGGTGCCGTCATCCAGATACATGGACGGCACCACCGCCTGCGGGTTGATCGCCACGTAATCTGGCGCGTGCTGCTCGCCCGCGTCGAGATTGATCATCGTCTCCTCGAAGGCGATGCCCTTGAGGTTGAGCGCCATACGCACACGAAACGCGGCGGCAGAGCGCCAGAAGCCATACATCTTGATCATGGATCGTCTCCGTTGGGTGCTTATTGCAGCAGCTTGCCCGCTTGAACTGCGATCTCCGGGCGGATTTTGTAGATGTCAGCCACCAGAGTTTGCACATCGGCACCAGAAACCGGATTGATTTCAAGCCCGCCCCTCTGCGCGTCGGCCAGGAATTCCGGGTCCTTCAGCGTCTCGTCAAAGGCTTTCCTGAGGGCTGCAAGTCGGTCGGCCGGCACGCCCGGCGGGGCGGCAAAGGGGCGGCCCATCACCTGGCGGGCGAAGACCAGCTTGAGAATTGCTCGGCTTTCATCCGACATCGGCAAATCCATCACCAGCGGCACGTCGGGCAATTCCTTGTGCTTGGTCAGGCCAAGCTGCAACAGGATGTTGATCTTGTGCTCGGTCAGCCATGCCGGGCGCGTGGCAAGCGCGCTGGAATACGACCAGCCACAGCGGCCCTGCACCTCACCACGCTCCATCGCCAGCAGCACGTCATTGCCACCAGGATAGCCGGACACTGAGCGGATTTTCGCCCCCAGCACGCCGTTGATCACTTTGACGAACTGCACCGTGTCGTCAGTGGGACCAGTGCCACCCGCCGTCATTTCTCGGGTCTTGAGATCGTCGAACTTGCTGATCCCGGTGCCCGCCCACGCCACGCAGAGGCTGGTTTCGTTGTTGGCGCTGCCGATCCAGTTCATTTTCACTGCCTCGAACGTGGCCCCCTCCAGTCCCATCAGCGGATAGAACGCGGCTCCGCGTGCGAAGGTGGCAATCGCGCTGCCGTCTTTCGGTGCACGCGAATAGATGTAATTGGCCGCACGCAGGCTGCCCGCGCCCTCCATGTTCTGCGGCACCACGGTCGGATTGCCCGGAATATGGCGACCGAGGTGACGCGCCACGGCACGGGCATAGTCGTCATAGCCGCCGCCGACGCTGTAGCCGATATAGAGATTGACCGTGCGCCCCCGGTAGAAATCCTCCACCGCATCGGCACGCGCCACACCGCTCACCCCAAGCAGCGCCGCCAGCATCCAACCCAGAAGCCGCATCATTCCCTCCCGCTCGTACTCCCAAGCCTTGACGATCACGGGAGGATTGAAGACTGTCAATCCGTTCGCGTCGCGTACGCTTTGTGCGGCAGGCGAACGCGCGCGGTGTGACGGGGTGGGGAGCGGACAGGCATATGCAGACCGACATGATGTCGATGGCGGTGCACGCCCTGGTGATGCTGTTGCAGCCGATGAGTCTGGCGATGCTGGTCGTCGGCGTGATGCTTGGACTGGCGATCGGCGTGTTGCCCGGAATGTCCGGGATCGTGGGATTGGCGCTGCTGATTCCGTTCACCTACGACATGAACACGACAAGCTCTTTCGCGCTGTTGCTCGGCATGGCCGCCGTGGTGACGAGTTCGGATTTCGTCACCGCGATTCTGTTTGGCGTGCCCGGCCATGTGGGGGCTGCTGCCACCGTGATCGACGGCCACGCGATGGCGCGACGCGGCGAGGCCGGTCGCGCCTTCGGGGCAGGATTTGCCGCCTCGCTTGTCGGCGGGTTGGTTGGCGCTTTCGTGTTGTTTCTGTCGATCCCGGTGCTCAGGCCAATCCTGCTGATGGTCGGCTCGCCGGAATTGCTGGCCTTCACCATCTTCGGCATGTCGATGGTCGCCACCCTCGCAGGCCGTGCGCCGCTCAAGGGGCTGACGGTGGCCGCCTTCGGGACGATGCTGGCGCTGGTTGGCGACAAGGCGCCGGGCGGCACGCTGCGTTGGACGTTCAGCACGGAATATCTCTACGAGGGAATCTCGCTGATCCCCTTCACGCTCGGCATCTTCGCCCTGCCCGAACTGGCGGAACTCGCCATCAGGGGCGAGACCATCGCGCGGGGCGACGCGGAAGACATTTCGTTGTCCAGCCAGTGGGAAGGTGTGCGCGACGTCGGCCGGAACTGGTGGCTGGTGGTGCGTTGCTCACTGCTCGGCACCGGATTGGGGGCCATTCCCGGCATCGGGTCGGCGGTGATCGACTGGATCGCCTATGGCTATGCCCAGCGGAGCGAGAAGAACCCCGAATTGTTCGGCACCGGCGATGTGCGTGGCGTGATCGCGCCGGAAGCCTCGAACAACGCCAAGGAGGGTGGCCATCTGGTGCCGACATTGGCGTTCGGCGTGCCGTCCGGTGCCTCCATGGCGTTGCTGCTCGGGGCCCTGTTGATGCACGGGCTGACACCCGGCCCCGACATGCTGACAAAGCATCTCGACGTTACTTACGCCATTGTCTGGAGCCTGACGCTGGCCCACGTGATCGGGGCGGCAATCTGCCTCACCGGCAGCCGGGTGCTGGCAAAAGTGGCGCGGATTCCGCCCAATCTGCTGCTGCCGGTGGTGCTGTGTTTGGTGATGGTGGCGGCGTATCAGGGAACGCATGATTGGGGCGATCTGATATCGCTGCTCGGCTTCGGTGTGCTCGGCTGGATGATGAAGATCCGCAAATGGCCGCGCCCACCGCTGGTGCTGGGGTTCGTGGTTGGCGAGACCTTCGAGCGCTATCTGTTCATCTCCACCCAGCTTTACGGCTGGAACTGGGTGTTTCGTCCGGCGGTGATCGTGATCCTGTGCGGCGTCGCCTGGGCGCTGTGGTCGCCGATGCGGCGGATTGTCCACGACACCATCGCCCGGATGCGTCAGCCCAACCGGACAAGACGCCCGTTCACCCTGGGCGGGCTGTTCACCCCGGCCCTGTTGCTGGTGATCCTGGGTGCCATCGCGATTGCCAGCACCTGGCCGCGTCCGGCGCAGCTGGTGGCGATGACGGCGAGTTGCGTGGCGTTGCTGATGTGCAGCCTCGCTTGGTTTGACGAGGTTTATGGCGGCAATGCCGGAATGCTTGTGCAGGCGGGCCCCCCGCCCAATTTGGCCTACCATGTTCCGCATGACGAACCCGAATTGCCCGCGCGCGGGGCGGTCGCGTTCTTCCTGTGGCTGATCGGGTTCATCCTGGTGGTGGTGCTGATCGGCTTCCTGCCCGCCATGTCGGTGTTCGTGATCGCCAACATGACCCTCGCCCATCGCCGTCCGGCCTGGCAGGCGGCGATGCTAGGGCTGGGGGTGACGCTGTTCTGCTGGGTGGTGTTCCACACATTGCTGCACGTGACATGGCCGGATTCGATGCTCGGCGACGCTTGGCCCGCGTTGCGGACGCTGACCGGGTTCCTCTGAGGACTCAGGCCCGGCGGCGGATCGCGGCGGTGACGGTGTTCTCCAGCAGACAGGCAATCGTCATCGGCCCGACGCCGCCCGGCACCGGGGTGATGGCACCGGCAATCGGCATCACCTCGGCGAAGGCGACATCGCCGACCAGACGCCCATTCGGCAGGCGGTTGATTCCGACATCGATCACCACCGCGTCATTGGCCACCCAGTCACCACGCACCATCTCGGGGCGACCGACTGCGGCGATCAACACCTCGGCGCGGCGGCATTCGGCGGCGAGGTCGCGGGTGCGGGAATGCGCAATCGTCACCGTGGCGTCGGCGGCGGTGAGCAAGGCCGCGACCGGCTTGCCGACCAACACGGAACGGCCGAGCACCAAGGCGCGGGCACCGCGCAGCGTCACCCCGGCCTCGGCGAGCAGCTTCATTGTGCCGAGCGGCGTGCAGGGCACCAAGCCGGGCAGCCCTGCGGCGAGCAATCCGGCATTGGTGGGGGTCAGACCGTCGACATCCTTCGCGGGGTCAATCGCGCGGATCGCCATCGCCGAATCAAGCCCGGCCGGCAGCGGCAGTTGCAGCAGGATGCCGTCGATGTCGCGGTCATTGTTGAGTTGTTGGATCAGCGCCATCAGGGCAGCCTGCCCGGTATCGGCAGGCAGGCGGATGGTGCGCGCGGCGATGCCAACGCCGGTGGCGGCCTTGTCCTTGTTGCGGACATAGACCGCACTCGCCGGATCGTCACCGACCAGGATCACCGCGAGTCCCGGCTGAAAACCCAGTTGGGCGACCTGAACCGCGAGATTGGCGCGCAGGGTTTCGGCGATTTTCTTGCCGTCGATCAGCATGGCAGTCATGAACCGGATTCCATGAAGGATTGGCAAAGCAGGGTGAGACGCTGCGACAAGGACGCCGCGTCACCCTCCACCAGCAATATCTTCTGCCGGCTTGACGCTCCTTGCAGCACGCTCACCTGTGACGCTGCAAGGCCGAGCGCAGAAGCCAGCAATGCGCACACCGCCTTGTTCGCCCGCCCATCCTCCGCCGCCTCGGTGACGGCGAGGCGAAGGCGTTGGCCTTCGATATCTGGCGCCAGCCCCAAAACGCCGGGCCTGCGGGATTTCGGCTGCACCTTCACCAAGACCGACAACCCCTTGGCGGTCACCCGCCACGCGGTGCCATCGGCTTGGTTCAGAGGAACAGGCCCTGAATGTTGCCGTAGACAATCGCGGCGTAGATGCGTTCCAGCATCACCTGAACCGCAGAGATCAGCAGCAACAGCACCAGCGGGCTGAGATCGAGACTGCCGAACATCGGCAGAATGCGGCGGATCGGGCGCAGCGCCGGTTCAGTGATGCGGTAGAGAAAATCACCGATCGTCCAGACAATGCGGTTGCGCGTGTCGAGGATCCCGAACGAGCTGAGCATTGAGTAGAGCGCGGCGAGGATCACCGCCCAGCGGTAGAAGACCAGGACTTCCTGGAGGATTTCAAACAGAATGGTGATCACGACGCCCTCTCCGATGCCCTGCGGCGATGCGGGAAGCTAGCGGGGAGCCCGCCCGCTCGCAACCTCGCCGATCACGGCGCAAACCGCTTGACTTCGCGCCCTGGCCCGCGCATAGGAGCGCCCCCGGACGGCTTAGCGTCGTCCTCCGGTGTGGACCGGGGCTGTAGCTCAGTTGGGAGAGCGCGTCGTTCGCAATGACGAGGCCAGCGGTTCGATCCCGCTCAGCTCCACCACCGCCCGATCTGCTCCACGATGCCAAAATACTGTGAAGCGGCGGGTTATTCCTGGTCACAATTCCGATAGTGATTGTTTTAACCAGGGTCGCGCTTGATTTGCCGCCGGATGAACATTGACCTTGGTGCGGTGCAGTTGGTATCCTGCGCCCAAGTTTGAGGGTGATCCCGATGCCGATGATTCGGAAATGTGCGGTTCTCGTGATGATGCTGCTCGGGCTCTGCCTGACGGAGCCGGCGCATGCGCAGACCAATCTGCTGAATGACGGCAACTTTTCGAGCGTCGTCAACAATATCCCAAGCGGCTGGACCGTGCAGTGGAACACCACTGACGGCTCATGTGTAGTCCCCTGCGAGCAGCTCACCGGGAAGACAAGCGGCGGGCAGCCATATCTGCAATTCGATTTCACGCTCGATCCAACTCTTAATCTTGCGAGTGTTCTGCAGAACGTTCAGACCGTGAGCGGGCAGAAATATGTGTTGACGTTTCTTTATGGGTCATACGGCAACGCTCTTTCGGGAAGTGCCACCAATCTCTACCTGTATATCGGCAACAGTTTGACCGTGGGGAATACGCTTCCCTACAGTTACACTGCGGGAGCGGATCCGGGTCTCACCTTTCCGACCCTGAGTGCGTCCATTTCATTCGTCGGCGATGGGTCTCTCTGGTCATTTTGGTTTGTCGATGGATCGACGTCTGGGAAGAGTCAGATTACGGACCAGCCGCAACAGAGCGACCCGGCCAGTCTGGTGTTGGCGAATGTGTCGCTGACCGCAGTGCCCGAACCAGCATCGATCGCCTTGGCGTTGGTTGGCTTGGCGGGAATCGCGGCCGCTCGCCGTCGTCGGCGCGTCTGACCCACTGGCAAGCATGAGCAGCGTGACCCGTCCTTCGCCGGGCGGTGCAGACCCAACGCGTGAATCGGCCTACCACCTGCTCAATGCGGTTTTGCTGCACCGGAAGGCGATGGATGCGCCGCTGGGGCAGCTTGGCGATATCGATCCACGTGATCGCGCGGCAGCGCATCGGCTCGCGGCCGCAGTGTTGCGCAGGCTCGGCTCGCTTGACGCGGTTCTGGAACCTTTCCTGAAGAAATCGCCGCCAGACGAGGTGCGCCAAATTCTGCGTCTTGGTGCCGCTGGCTTGCTGCTGCTCGACACGCCACCGCATGCCGCGGTGGCAACGGCGGTGGCCCTGGCCCGCAGCCAACGGCTCGAGCCGTTCGCGGGTCTGGTCAACGCGGTGCTCCGCCGGGTCTCCGAGCAGGGGGCCGAGACGCTGGCGCAATTGGACGGCCCGCGTCTGGACACACCTGCCTGGCTCTGGGCCTCCTGGGGCAGCTACGCGCGGGTGATCGCCAAGGCCCATCTCAGCGAGGCGCCGCTCGATCTCTCTCTCAAGCCCGGCGTGGTTCCGCCCGAAGGAGCCATGCTGTTGCCAGACGGCACCTGTCGGATGCCGCCGGGCACGCGGGTGACAGAGCTTCCTGGGTTCGCCGAGGGTGATTTCTGGGTGCAGGACATCGCCGCCACCCTGCCCGCCCGTCTGCTGGCCGCCCAACCGGGCGAGCACATCGCCGATCTCTGCGCGGCCCCTGGCGGCAAGACGGCGCAGTTGGCGACCACCGGCGCGCAGGTCACGGCGGTCGAACTCAGCCCGACCCGACTGGCCCGCGTTGCCGAAAATCTCGCGCGGCTGAAGCTCAATGCCACGCTGGTGCAGGCCGATGTCGCCACCTGGCGGCCATCCCAACCACTGGACGCCGTCCTGCTCGACGCGCCCTGCAGCGCCACCGGCACGATCCGCCGCCATCCCGACGCGCTGCACATCAAGCGCCCGCGCGACATCACCGCGTTGGCCCAGCAGCAGGACACGTTGCTCGCCGCCGCTGCCGAGATGCTCAAGCCGGGCGGGCGATTGATCTATGCGGTCTGCTCGCTGCAACCGGAAGAAGGTGCGGCGCGAATCGCCCAGGGCTGCGCCACGCTGCCGTTGCGGCAGGAGCCGTTCACCGCAAGCGATCTCCCCTTCCTGCCGGCCGCGATCACCCAAGACGGTCATGTGCGCACCCTGCCAAGCTATTGGTCTGACAAGGGCGGCATGGACGGGTTCTTCATCGCCCGCATGATCCGGGTCTGATCCGCGCTTTCCCTCGCTTGCCGAGCAGGCTTGCGGCTGGATACAAACAACGCATGACGAACAAAATCCTGATTGCCCCAAGCCTGCTCGCCGCCGATTTCGCCCGCCTGGGCGAGGAGGCCCGCGCGGTCGAAGCCGCCGGCGCCGATTGGCTGCATCTCGACGTGATGGACGGGCATTTCGTGCCCAACATCACCTTCGGCCCCCTGGTGGTGAAGGCGCTGCGCCCGCACACCACATTGCCGCTCGACGTGCATCTGATGATCGCGCCCGCCGACCCATATCTTGAGGCGTTTGCGGAGGCGGGCGCCGATCACATCGCCATTCACCCCGAAGCCGGCCCGCATCTGCATCGCTCGCTGCAGAAGATCCGCAGCCTGGGCAAGAAGGCCGGCGTGGTGCTCAACCCGTCCACCCCGGTGGAGTCGGTCCTTTGGGTGATGGATCTGGTCGACATCATCATGGTGATGACCGTCAATCCGGGTTTCGGCGGACAGGCCTTTCTGTCGAGCCAATTGCCGAAAGTTGCCGCCCTGCGGAAAATGATCGACGCCACCGGGCGCGACATCCGGCTGCAAATCGATGGCGGCGTGACGCCGACCACATCGCGTTCGTTGCTTGAGGCCGGGGCGGACACGCTGGTGGCGGGCAGCGCGGTCTATGGCGCACCCGACTACACGGCGGCGATATCCGCCATTCGCGCGCCCGCATGAGTTTGGCCGCCCCGTCACGTTGGGTCAGGCTGACGCTGGCGAGGCTGCCGCAATTCGGGCTGGCCCGCGTGCCGGATGCACCACTGCCGTTGGTGCGCGATCTCTGGCCGGGCGATGCGGCGCGCGGGGCGACGATCCTGCGCGGCGAGGTCGATCTCGGCGGGGTGAAGGCCCGGATCAATCCTGGCGTGTTCAGCGACCACGAAGCGCCCCCCGCTCTGCGTGAGGCGGCACACGGTTTCACCTGGCTGCGCGATCTGCGCGCCCTTGGCACCGATGCGGCACGGATGCAGGCGCGGGCGATGGTCGATGCCTGGATGTCCACCGCCCCGCGCGACCGCATCGCCGACCGACCGGACATCGCGGGTAGCCGCATCGCCGCCTGGCTCGGCCATTACGATTTCTTCGCCGCCTCCGCCGATGACGGGTTCCGGCAGGCGCTGATGGCCAATCTGCTCGCCGACGCCAGAACCCTCGCCGCCCTGCTGCCCGCCGAGGCGCAGGATGTCCGCGCGCTGACCGCGATCAAGGGCCTCGTCGCCGCCGGTGTCGGGCTGCCGGATCAAGGCGGCATGCTCAGCCGGGCGCTGCGCTTCCTGCCACAGGAACTCGTCAACCAATTCCTGCCCGACGGCATGCATGTCGAGCGCAGCCCGGGCCAGTTGCAACTCGCTTTGCAGGACCTGATCGAGATCCGCGCGATGCTGCAGTCGGGCCAGACCCAACCGCCCAATGTGCTCATCCCCTGCATCGAACGCACCGCGAGCGCCCTGCGCACCCTCAAACATGGCGACGGCAAGCTCGCGCTTTTCAACGGCACGCGCGAGGAAGGGTCGGTGCCGGTGGACCTCGTGCTCGCCCAGACCGGACGTGGCGGTCGCACGATGCAGATGATGCCGCAGGGCGGCTTCGCCCGGCTGTCGGCGGGCAAGACGCTGCTGATCGCCGATTGCGGTCGCCCGCCTGCGCCGGGGCGGGATCGGTTGGCGCAGGCGGGCACATTGTCCTTCGAGATGTCGGTGGGGCGCGATCGGGTGATCGTCAATTGCGGCACCGTCCCCGCCGCCACCGGCCCGTGGCGTCAGGCCTCGGCGAGCACGGCGGCGCATTCCACACTGTCGATTGCTGACACCTCCTCCAGCGAAATCCACCAAGAAGGTCTGGGCCGCAAGCCCGAGACTGTGGCGTTCAAGGCGCACGAGGAAGACGGCGTCTTCGGCCTCGACATGAGCCATGACGGCTGGCGGCTGCCATTCGGGGCGACGCATCAGCGCAGACTCTATCTCTCAGTCAGCGGCGACGCGGTCTATGGCGTGGACACATTGCTGGCCAACCAGCCGCAGCCCTTCACCATTCGCTTCCATCTGCACCCTTCGGTTGACGCCAATCTGCAGCGCGGCGGCGAGGCGATGCTGATCAGCCTGCCCAACGGTCGCGGCTGGCGCTTGCGCGCCCCCGGTGCGCGGATGACGCTTGAGGAGAGCATCTATCTCGGCGGCCCCGCGCCGCGAAAGGCCGAGCAGGTCGTGCTCACCGGCTATGAGGACGGGCCGCAATCGGTGCAGTGGGACATCACCCGGATAGGATAGGCACGCGTGAAAATCGTCGAGGTCGCCAACACCGATTTCGCGTTGCGGCATTTCGTGCTGCCGCTGATGCAGGCGATGCAGGCGCGTGGGCA
>CAITEF010000353.1 GCA_903891315.1 uncultured Rhodospirillales bacterium
ATTGAACCTCTTCGGTTCAATGTGATCGGGCGTTGCTCTCAATCATCACGTTCCCGTTCAACCACCCTTCTGCCGAAATTGTGCGGCGCTGCGGGCGACGCGGCAAAAACGACGGCGGATGATAGCTGCGCCTTTTGCGCCCTACGTCACCTTCCCCAACTCAGCCCGCCGCGCATTCACCCGGTCATGCACAAACCGCAAATGCTCCTTGATCGAGAAATACAAATCCGAATTGCCCGTGGGAATGCCGAAAATACTCAGCTTCCGATCAAGCGCTGCCAATTCATGATCCAATGTCTCGACCTCCAATGCATCGGAGTCGACATGCAAACTCGCCTCAATCTCACGCAGGCGGCGATAGGTGGCACCCAGTCGGAACTCGATGAATGACCGCCACAGCCCAGGGGCCAGGCTGTAAATCGGCAGAACAATCGCGCCCACGGCGGCCAAGAGTGCGATCAACCGATGCAGATGCACGCTGATCCAGCCCGGCACATAATTGTCCATCATCGGCGGGCCGAATTTGTAAAACTCGATCGCGTCCTTCGACATCGGGTATTCCCCATCCATCTGGGTCGGGAACTCGCCGAATTTCTGAAACAGCCCCGCCTCGCCATGCACCTCCGCCAGAATCTGGGCGAGCAGATTGATCGTCGAGGGATGCAGATCCTTGCGCACCAGCAGCGAGTTGGTGGTGGCAACCAAGGTGACATCATTGGACGGCATGTTGTGCGACAGATCCGTCACCCCCTGCGGCAGAGTGAGCTTCACCAGGAACGGGAAGATCCGGATCAGTGCGTCCGCCCGCTGCAGGCTCAACGGTCGCACGCTGCCATCGTCCAGCAAATCACGGATCACTGGCTCCTCGGCGGCCGGCGACAGAAAGATCACATCCACCGAGCCGTCATGCAGCGCCTTGGCCGCCGCGGCACCGGACAGTGACTGTAACGTCTTATGATCCGCCATCACGCCATTCGCCGCCAGGATCTTCTCGACAATGATCTGCGTGGTGTCGCTGTCCACCGAGATATTGCGATCCTTGATTTGCGTCAGATCGTCAAAATGGTCCGTCGCACGGCTGAATATCCACACCACATGATAATCCACCCGCCCGAGCGACATCACATCCGGCTCTTTCTTGCCGTTGGAGACGCCACCTTGCACCAGGGCCAATTGCACATCAGCCTTGGAATCCTGCAGCAGATTGAGGTTGTCCATCGAGCCCGTGGTCGAGCGGATCTCCAGCGTCACGCCCGAGCGTGCCAGCAGATCGCGATAGCGCTCGGCAATCCGCTCATAGGCGCTGCCTTTCGGCCCGGCCGCGATGGTGATGGTGGTGGGAGGTGCCGGGAAAAAGTAAATCAACGCCACGGACACCAGGCCCACGCAGAACATCAGGAGCAGGATCCCTTGAAGCAGATGGTGGCGTGTAATTCCCAGCATGAAAACCTCCTCCATTTCACGAATTTGGCGCTCTCAACGCTCCGCACGCCCGGAATTTTGACCGAACCCAATGGCGACGGTACCAGGCGCTCAAAAGACGTTGAGCAGACCACTGGGAACAGTCGGCGTTACAGTCAAATGTGCCGAAGGCGGACGCTCATTCGGAAGCTGCGGCGCGCAGCGGCGGCTCCGGCTGGTTTCGGCTCTAATCTTCCTGCAGCCGCCAATGGTCCCCAGTCTTGAGGAACAAATACTGTTCCCCCTCCACCGGCGCACGATCCCCGCGCCGGGTCGGCTCGTTGAACAGCCCCATCCCCGGCGTGAGGGTCTGCATCACGTAGCTGACCTGAACAATATAACGGTCCTTGCCTTCCAGATGGCCGGACTTGAATGCGAGATCGGTGATCGCCTGGCCCTCATTCTCCGGGCTCGTGCGCAGGTGCTGCATCACCTGGTCCAGAACATCCGCCTGGTCCGGCCCGGAATCCGAGCACCGCGCAAGCAGGCCGGCCAACGCCAGCGCGGCCAGCGTGCGGCGCGGCAGTCCTGATTGTGTCTTAAGGCTCAAACCCGTGTTTCCTCGAAACTCCCCAAGGAATTATGCCGCGTCTGTTCGGGGCTGGCCAGATAGTTCCGAGACAGCGGAATGGCGTTGATCGCCCGTGCGAACTGCATCTGCCAGACCATCTGCCCCGAGCGGCGGAAGGCGAGTTCGGCACCGGCGAGGTAGAATTCGAACATCCGGCAGAACGCTTCGTCATACAGCCCCGCAATCTCCCCCCGGTTGGCGGCAAACCGCGCCCGCCAATGGCGCAGCGTCTCGGCATAATGCAGTCGCAGAATCTCGACATCCGTCACCAGCAAGCCGGAGCGCTCAACGTTCGGCAGCACCTCAGACAGGGCGGGCGCGTAGCCGCCGGGGAAGATGTATTTCGCCAGCCACGGATCGGTCGCAGAAGGGCCGCGCAAGCGTCCGATAGAATGCAGCAGCGCCACGCCGTCCGGTGTCAGACAGCGGTTCAGCGTGGCGAAATAGCTGCCGTAATGGCCCACGCCGACATGCTCGAACATGCCCACCGAGACGATGCGGTCGAAGCTCTCGTTCATGCTGCGATAATCACGCAACTCGAACCGGACCTGCCCGTCCAACCCCTCGTCCCGGGCGCGCGCGCGGGCAACATCGAGTTGTTCCTGCGAGAGCGTGATCCCGGTGACCTGCGCGCCGTAATCCCGCGCCAGCGTCAGCGCCAATCCGCCCCAGCCGCAGCCAATATCGAGCACGCGCAGGCCGGGCCGGTCGAGCAGCAGCTTGCTGGCGATCAACCGCTTTTTGGCGATCTGCGCCTGCTCCAGCGTCTCGCTGCCGGTGGGGAAATAGGCGCAGGAATACTGCATGTCGGCGTCGAGGAAGCGCCGGTAGAGCCTCGCATCGAGGTCATAATGATGCGCCACGTTGCGCTTGGCCCGTGGGGCCGGATTCCACTGATCGAGACGGCGCAACAGCTTGGTCCGCCAGACCTGCAGCGCCAGCAAGGGCTGGCTTGAGCCGCTCTGATAGGCATTCGACAGCAGCAGGTCGAGCACGGCGTGGATGTCGCAGTCTTCGAGGACAATCTGCCCCTGCATATAGCCCTCGCCCACCGCCAGCGAAGGCTGCAGCACCATCTTCCGCACCACAGCCCAATCGGTGAACCCGGCGGCGATCTCCGGGCCGGGTGCGCCTTGATAGACCGACACACTGCCATCCGGCCAACGCAGCCGGAACGTGCCCAGCACGATGAATCGACGGATCAGAAAATCCAGCACCGCGCGCATCGCTTTTCCCCAATGGGCCACGGACCATCGCGCTGCTTATGCCGCCAAGCGGCCAGAATCGACAAGGCCGTGCCCCGCTGTTGCGGAACACGGCCTTGCAAACGTCACGATCCGAGAGGGATCAGCCGATATCAGGCTGTTCCGAATTCGGGTCGAACAGCTGGATGTCGCCTTCGAGCTCAATCGGAGCCTCGACTTCACCCACCACGCGCTCGCCGCGCAGCTGCTTCTCGGCTTCTTCGACCGAGCGGGCGACGTTGACCGTCACCGGCATGTCGACTTCCGGATGCAGCACGACGCGAACGGTCGTCAGACCCAGCATCTTGATCGGGTTTTCCAGCACAACCTGCGAACGGTTGATCACCATCCCTGCTTCACCGCACTGGTCGGCGATGTCGCGCGAGGAGACGGAACCATAAAGGCTGCCCGACTCACCGGCCTGACGAATAATCGTCACGGCCAGACCCTGCATACGCTCGGCGACGCGCTCGGCCTCGTCACGACGCTTGATGTTGTCGGCTTCAAGCTTCGCGCGCTGCGCCTCGAACTGGGCCAGATTGGCCTTGTTCGCACGGATCGCCTTCTTCTGCGGCAGGAGGAAGTTGCGGGCATAGCCCGGCTTCACCTTCACCACATCGCCCATCTGTCCCAGCTTTTCGACACGCTGGAGCAGGATCAATTCAACGGCTGCCATGTTCGGTTCCCCCTCAGGCCACGATGTAAGGCAGCAGCGCCAGGAAGCGGGCGCGCTTGATGGCCTGGGCCAGTTCGCGCTGCTTCTTGGCGGAGACCGCCGAGATCCGGCTCGGCACAATCTTGCCGCGCTCGGAGAGGAAACGGGACAGCAGACGCACGTCCTTGTAGTCGATCACCGGCGCATTCGGGCCGGAGAACGGGCAGGACTTGCGACGAC
>CAITEF010000354.1 GCA_903891315.1 uncultured Rhodospirillales bacterium
CGGCTGCCAATGCGCGGAATTCAGTCCGCCTTCTTGCCCGAATCCTTGCGGCCGAGCGGCGCGCGCGGAATGCGGAACATGGTGCCGCCAGTGTGCACGCAGGCCTTTTCCGGCGTGACAATGACGTCGTTCTTCGATGCTTTGGACATCATGAAGACTCCTTTTTCTGATCAAACAGAGATTTTACGAAGAAATCACGCATGGCGTGACGCATCTGTAACGCTGCCCCGTGAAAGTTTGGACCAGATTGCGTTACAGGTGATCATGACCGGCTGGACACGATCACGCGGACAAGTTTCCTGAAAGACTGGTCGTGATCAAGAAATTTTTCCCATGTCACGCATATTGTTATCTTCGCTATCTCGCGTGATCTCTCGCATCGGTGCACGACCGGGTCAGGGGGCAGAATGTCGGTAAGCCTGCACAGGGTTGGCGGCTTCCGCGAGATGTCGCGGTTCGACCACACTCCGCCCGCGATCCCCGCCGAGATGCGCTCGCAATTGCGGCTGGGCCTGTTCGGACAGATGACGGCGACGCGCGGTGGAGCGCTGGTCGCCCTGCCGAAAGTGCGCAAAACCCGCGCCTTGCTGGCGATCATGGCGCTTGCCGGTGGCCGCCCGGTGCTGCGCGAGCGAATCGCCGCCTTGCTATGGAGCCGCAGGGAACGCGAGCAGGCCCGTGCCTCACTGCGGCAATGCGTGCATGAATTGCAGGAATTCCTCACCCAGAACGGCCAGCCCCGCCTGCGCACCGGACGGCAGCATCTGCTGCTCGACATGGAGCGGGTCTGGGTCGATGCAGTGGCTCTCGGCTCGGCCACCGCAGCCCAGGGAGCATTGCTCGACATCCAGTCCGGACTGTTTCTGGAGGATCTGGCCGGGTTGGATGAGGCGTTCGACCACTGGATCGCCACCGAGGAACGCCGTCTGCGCGCCGCCGCCATCGCACTGGCCGGATTGGTGCTCGACCGCCAGACCACCCCCGAGACAATCACCGCGGCGGCACGGCGGCTTGTCGAACTGGCACCCGCCAACGAGATCGGCTGGGCGCGGCTGATCCAGGCGCATCTGGATTGCGGCGAACGCGCCGCCGCCGACGAAGCGTTCGCCCGCTGCTCCATCGCCCTGCAGGAGGCCACCGGACGCGGCCCCGGCGCTGAAATCCTGGCCTTGATGCGGGCATCACCCGCAACTCCGCACGCCATCGTCCAACCATCACGGCCCGTCGATCGGCGCGCCCCCGGGCTATGGCTCGGGGTGACACGGCTGCGCGGAGCCAATCCCGGCGAGGGCTCGGCGGTGGGCGACGAGCTGGCCGGGCAGATTTCCACCAACCTTGCCGCCTTCCGCTGGCTCAACCTGATCCCGGCAAGCGGCCTCGAAAACGATCCAGACGGCACATCTGGGCTGGATTTCCTGCTCGATGGCGCCCTCGCCCGCCGTGGTGGAGATTTGCGATTGACGCTGCGGCTGCTCGATCTGCGCGCCGGTGGCGAGATGGTCTGGTCCCGCCGCTTTGACCGCACCGTCGCCGACGATGGGTTCCGGCTCGACGATCTGGCCTGCGAGATCGCTGCCCAAGTTGAGCCGGAATTGCTGCAACATGAAGCAAGGCGCGTGGCACGCCTGCCTGTGAGCGATGCCTCGCCGCGCGAATTGATGCTGCGGGCAATCCCGGCGATCTATCGCCTCGTCGAGCCGGATTACGGCGAGGCCGGGCAATTGCTCGGCCGCGCGGCTGTCCTCGCACCCAATGACGCCGCGATATTCGGATGGTGGGCAAGTTGGCATCTGTTCCTGGTCGGTCAGAGCTTCGCCGCCGACCCGCAGAGTGCCCGCAACCGCGCCGGAGAACTCGCCGAACGAGCCGTCGCGCTCGACCCTGGTTGCGCCCGCGCGCTGTCGATTGCAGCCCATGTGCGCAGCTTCCTGCTCCACAAGGAGATCGACGAGACAATCAGCCTGCATGAGCGCGCGCTGGCGCTCAACCCGAGCCTCCCATTTGCTTGGGCGGTCTCCTGCCTGTCGCTCGCCTATGCCGGACGGCACCAGGAGGCAGTGGTGCATGGCGAGCGGGCCAGAAAACTGTCGCCCTTCGATCCGCACAGCTTCTTCTTCGACGGCGCGCTGATCGTGCCATTGTTCGCAATGGGCGAGTTCGAACGTGTGGTCACGCTCGGTCGGCGGGCGCTGGCGATCAATCCCTGGATGATCGGGCCGAAAAAAGGCCTGCTCGCCTCACTCGGCCATCTCGGACGCCGTGAGGAGGCGACGGAACTGCTCGCCAAGATGCGCGCCCAGGCACCAGGGCTCACACTCGAACAGGCGATGCGGCAATCCCCGCTCAGCCGGGCTGAGGATCGGCGCTTGTATGCAGAGGGGCTGCGGCTGGCGGGGCTGGATTAGGGGCGGGAAACAACGCGCTGGAGCGTCCGCGCAGACGGTAATACGCCAACCCCACCCATTCATGCGCCGCCTCGTCGAGCAATTGCAGCCGCTCGACAAACCGGCTCATGCGCCGGATCTCGCCGTGGTAGCTCTTATAGCCGACCGGATAGGCCACGAGATCAAGCCCCGCCGCCCTGAACGTGCCGATGGCACGCGGCATGTGCATCGCCGAGGTGACCAACAGCCAAACCTCGCCCTCGGCGGGATGGACGATCGCCTGGGTGAATTCGGCATTCTCCCAGCTGGTGCGGGATTCGGATTCGAATTGCATATGCGCGGGGTCGACGCCGAGTGCGGTGAAGAACAGCTTGGCCGCATCCGCCTCGCGCGGTCCGGCCGGATCGGTGGGGATCGGCCCGCCGGTGAAGACCAACTTGGCCTCGGGAAATTTCCGCGCCAGAACAACGGCCTGCGTCATGCGCTCGGCCGCATCATTCAGCGACGGCTGGCCGCGATCCACCGACAGAGCTGCATCCACCGCCCCGCCCAGGACGATGATGCCGTTCAGTTTCGCAAGATCAGCGGGGGCAGGAAACCGCTCCTCCAACGGACGGATCGCCCATTGCTCGACCGGCAATACGGCGATCAATCCCAAGCTTAGCAACGCAATCGAGACCAGCGCGCGACCGCCATGCAACCGCCCGAGCCAGAGCAGCAACACACCAATCCCGGCGAAGGTCAGCAGCCAGCCGGTCGGGCTGCTTATCATGCGCTTTTCACCAGGGCTGCGGTCTGGTCGAACCGGATAGTGCCGCTGTCCGCAAGGTGCATCGTCACCTTGCGGCGGTTTGGCTTGGTCCGGTCATGCAGATCCATCAAAGGTTGCTCCCCTAGGAGGTCGGCAACGCCGCCGCGATGATCCGGCCATCGGCTGCCTGCAACAGAATAGCCGCTCTTTCGCCGTCTGGCACGGGGGCTGCGAGTGACAATCTTGCGCCGTCCCAGCTGCCGATCCGCCGCAGAGAGCGGACCACATTGGCCTCCTGCAAAGTGCGCCCGGCATTTTCACCGCGCCCGACCGGCGTGGTGTGCAGCGGGTCGAAGCCCACCAGCAACACACTCGCCGCCCCGCTGCCGGGGCCGATATCCACCTTGAACCCCTCTGCGGAGGTCGCCAGCGCCACGCTCGGGCCACGACCGCCCGTCTGCATCGCCGCCCTCAGCGCCGCCTCCACCGTCGCGCGGTCGGAGCCGACCATCTCGGCTTGGCCCTGAACGACCAGTTGCGGCGTGTAGATCGAAGAGGTTGAGAACACGTTCTGATATTGGCGTTGACGCTGGGTCGCTGCCTCGAACGAGAACGGATCACGCCAGCCCAGCCCGTTCCAATAGGTGACGTGAAATCCGAGCGCCAGCACACCCGGCCGAGCTGCCAATTGACGCAACACCGCATCCGCCGGCGGGCAAGAAGAGCAGCCTTGCGACGTGAACAGCTCGACCACCACCAGCGGTGGCGCAGCAGGAGCCGTATCCGCCTGCGCCAGACCCGGGAGAACCGTCAACAGCATGCCCATCAACCAATTACGCATTGTCGCCTCCATCCTGTGTGTCGGTAAGACACGCCAAAGCGCGGCGCGTTACGCCAGCACCGAGAGGATTGCGGTGCTGCCCGCCGCATTGCTGGTCGAGAACAGCGACAGAACCGAACCGGCGCTCGACCCGGATGATGAGGTAGGCATCAGATCGGACAGGATATTGTCCGTCGAACCGCTGCCGTTGAGGATGGCAAGCGCCCCCGTGCTGTCTGTCGGCGTGGAATTGGCTTGCGCGTTGAGCGCCAGATATTTCGTCACGAATTGCTGCACAAAGCCCGGTTTTTGAAAATTCTTGATGTTGATCTGCGCCTTCAGCAGCGATTGCTGCCTTGCAAAATCCATCTCGCCAAACGAACTGGGCATGTTGGTGGCCACCTCCGCCACCTGCAGCAGCTTCGGATCGGACATCAGCTGATCAATCGAAGTGATCGAACCGATGCTGCGCGAGAAATACAGCGCGTTTGCGATGCCGGGCGAGAGAGTGTCCTCCCCTGATTCGAAATTGTTCGTGGCATTGGCATTGAGCAGTGCCGTCACATTGCTTGATGTGGCAAATGGCGGTTTGGCGAACTGTCCCATCGCTGCGGCGAACCGGGTGAGAGCCGGGTTGTCGATCTTATAGGCGGTCGATTTCGGGTCGGTCGGGTTCTGCGTCATCAACTGTTTCAGCAGCGCGGTGTCTTTGATGTAGGAGCCGATGCCGAACGAATTCAACACGATGCCAAGCGCCCGGTAGTTCTTCAACAGCGCGTCCGGCGTGGTCAGCTTGGACGCCACCGATTTGAAATACGCCGCATCTTCCTTGGTTTGCGGGTCGGACGCCGCAAAACGCGCCACAAACTTCCCCTCGTTGGCCGAAACCATTTTGTAGGTCGGAATCGGCGGCAAGATGGCGGTGCCCGACATCATCGGCTCCAGGATTGGTCCCAGACCGAATTGTCGCTGTGGCAGATGAACAAACCCTTAACGATCAGCTTGCGCGTGATGGCGTCTATCCGCTGAACTGGTCTCGATTGAGATGA
>CAITEF010000355.1 GCA_903891315.1 uncultured Rhodospirillales bacterium
ACTTTTATAAGCATAAACAGTCCCGTAGTTAGCGGTCTCAGAAAGATCAATAATACTATTACCGATATTCACACCAGTACCATCATAAACTGCAAGCGTCGCATTATTGTCGAACGCAAACCCGCCAAAGGTCGGCGTCGTTGCAAGTGTCGTACCAGCCGCGCTGGTATACAAACCTGAAAGATGACGGGTAACCGACTCCGCAACCACCACATTATCATAGCTCACCGCGGAGCCGTCATAACGCAGCGACCCCGTCACTGACGAAGACGTGTCGTTCAACATCAAATTGAACGCCAACACCGTGCCCGGCGAGAAAACCACATTTGCATTCGCCGAAGCAGCCGCCGCCACCGAAAACGCAGCCGCTGCAACCAGACCCTTGGCCAAACGATTCGCCATAATACACCTCATTCTGGTCAACCGCACCACGACAGGCACGTGCTGAAACACTCAATAAGCCCGAATGTGCCAACCACCGACTGACGCAAGCAACCCAACGTCAGACACACAACTGGCCAAACTCGCCCTCTTAACAGATTGTTTACCTGATCCGCGACCGCCGTGTCCAGCCCATTTAACGCAACAAATGCAAGAGATTCACGCAGTAACAGGGAGTTTTGACGTCTCCCGGGTGGCCAGACGGGCTTCTGCGGAGGTGATCTCCCTCACACCCGCTCAATCATCACCGCGATTCCCTGCCCGACCCCGATGCACATCGTTGCAATCGCGCGCCGAGCCCCCAGCAATTCGAGGGCGTTCACGCAAGTCATTGCCAATCTGGCACCAGAAGCCCCCAGCGGGTGGCCCAAGGAAATCGCCCCGCCATGAGGGTTCACCCGTGCATCGTCATCGGCCAGGCCAAGCTGGCGCAAAACAGCCAAACCCTGGGCGGCAAACGCCTCGTTGAGTTCGATCACGTCGATTTGCGACAACGTCATCCCGGTTCTGGCGAGCAGTTTCTGAACAGCGGGGGCCGGGCCGATGCCCATCACCCGCGGCGGCACACCCGCCGTGGCCATTGCCACGATCCGGGCGCGTGGCGTCAGCCCATGCCGAGTCGCGGCGGCTTCACTGGCGATCAGCAAAGCCGCCGCACCGTCATTCACCCCCGAAGCATTGCCGGCCGTCACCGTGCCGCCCTCCTTGCGGAACGACGCCTTCAATTTTCCGAGCATTTCCATCGTGGTATCCGGGCGCGGATGCTCGTCGGTGTCGACGATCACGTCGCCCTTGCGGCCCGGGATGGTGACAGCGGCAATCTCACGCGCGAACACGCCGCGCTCTTGGGCAGCCTTGGTCTTTTGCTGGCTGCGATAGGCGAACAGATCCTGGTCATGGCGGTTGATCTGGTAGTCTTCGGCCACGTTCTCAGCGGTCTCCGGCATCGAATCGACGCCGTACTGCGCCTTCATCAGCTTGTTGACGAAGCGCCAGCCGATGGTCGTGTCGTAGATTTCCGCCGAGCGGCTGAATGCTTCGGTGGCCTTGCCTTGCACGAACGGGGCGCGGGTCATGCTCTCCACGCCGCCGGCCAGGATCAGATCCCCCTCGCCGCAGCGGATGGTGCGCGCCGCACTGCCAACCGCGTCCAGGCCAGAGCCGCAGAGACGGTTGATCGTGGCCCCGGGGACGCTCGCGGGGTAGCCCGCCAGCAGGGTCGCCATATGGGCGACATTGCGATTGTCCTCGCCAGCCTGGTTGGCGTTTCCATAGTAACAATCGTCAAGCATTTCCCAATCGATATGAGAATTTCTCTCGCGCAGCACACGCAAAGGATGCGCCGCGAGGTCGTCGGCGCGGACGTCCTTCAACGCGCCTGCGTAACGGCCGAACGGGGTGCGGGCGAAATCGCAGATAAATGCCTCGGCCATCACGCGTCTCCTGTAGGATCTTTGTTGATCGGTCTTAACGCCAAATCTTGTCAGTGAGAAGATGGTGCAATGGACGTGCGCACCACCGCCACCGTGTCAACCCGACGGCTCACTCGATCCAATCGTCATTGCGAAGAGCGCTTGCGACGACGCAATGACGGGAGAGGAGGCCATCGAACAGCGCCGTTGGTATCACTCGATATGCCAGCCATGGCTGACGATGATCGACTGGCCGGTCAGCGCGTTGGTTTTGCTGGCGGCGAAGAACAGGCAAGCCTCGGCGACGTCTTCCACCGTGGTGAACTCGCCGTCCACCGTCTCCTTCAGCATGACGTTCTTGATCACCTCCTCCTCGGAGATGCCAAGCGCCTTGGCCTGTTCGGGGATCTGTTTCTCGACCAAAGCCGTCCGCACGAAGCCCGGGCATACCACGTTGGCGCGGACATTGTGTGCCGCACCTTCCTTTGCCACCGTGCGTGCGAGGCCGAGCAGGCCGTGCTTGGCGGTGACATAGGCGGATTTGAGCTTGGAGGCCTCTTTCGAGTGTACCGAGCCCATATAGATGATCGAGCCACCGCCGGTCTTATACATTGAGCGGATGCAGGCCTTGGTGGTCAGGAACGCGCCGTCCAGATGGATGGCGATCACCTTGCGCCAATCGGCAAATGGGAAATCCTCGATCGGATGGACAATCTGGATACCCGCGTTGGAGACCAGGATATCCACCCTGCCCCATTTGGCGATCACCGCCGCCACGCCGTCTTCCACCGCCTGCTCGTCGGACACATCCATCGCCACCGGCATCGCCTCGATGCCCAGTTTGGCGAACTCATCAACGGCGGCCTGGGCAGCGTCCATGTTGAGGTCGGCAATGGCTATTTTTGCGCCCTCGCGCCCGAATGTGAGTGCGACCTCCTTGCCGATACCGGCGGCAGCGCCGGTGACGAGGGCGATTTTGTTCTGAAGTTGAGCCATGCGCGCAATCCTTCGCTCTGTGTGCGTCACATCATGGCGCAGGAACGCTCAGGATTCGAGAGGCGATCAGTGGGCGCGGCGACGAACCAGGCGCGAGAGCCCGAAAAGCATTGGTGCAAGCAGCGCCATTGAAGCTGGCTCCGGTATCGCACTGCAATTTACCGTGCAATTGCCGCCATTGCTATTGTTGTTGCTGTTGGCGGAGTTGAACGTGAACGTGGCGTTCGAAGGCAGCGACAGATTGAATGTATCGGTTGAGTTCGAATGGATCTCTATTCCGACAACATCATTAATCTTGAAGCTAAATGGATTGCTTAAACTCAACAGAGATGCAATTGAATTGAAAGAGAATGTCAATGAATGGTTCGTTATGATCGTATGAATTGCGTTGTTATTAATCAGTTGGATGCTGTTGTTGTAGGGATTTACTGTTGGGCACGATGACGAACTCGCCGCATAACAAAAAATCGGCGATGCGACGTGAGCAATGCCGTAATCCGCAAAAACGGTGAAGCCCGTGTTGTCCGAAGACGTGACCGTGCCGCCGCTGGCCGCGGCCAGAACGTTCGGGCTGGTGATCGTGGCGGTAAACAAGACCTCGTATGTCGTCTGATCGCTGACGGAGACTGCGGCTGGGATGCTTGCCATCTGTTGCGCCCGCGCTCCGCCACCGAAAACAAATAACAAAAACAATATTTTGAGGGTTCGAAGCAACAACGGCATCATAATAGCCTCACCTGTTTGCCTATCCGCGATGCGATCATAACAAGGAGGCCATCGTTTGGGCAAGCATCGAAACGTTTAATCAGCGGTGGCTCCTCGCTTGTTCTGAAGCTCCTCAATATACAAATCGTGCAGAACGTCGCTCACCCGCGTGCCGCAATGGGGAGGGAACGGCTCGCGCCACGGTGCCTTGGCGACCGTAATTTTGGCGTCGGCGAATCCGGCCTGCCAGCGGGAAAGCATCGTGCCGCGGCTGAACTCGAAATCCTTTTTCCAGCCCTGTCGTTCGAAGGGACGGTAGATCAGATGCACGATATCCATCTGCGACGAGCAGCTGATCCGCGCCAACGCCTTCACCTCTGGCATGTCATGCATATCCTTCGGCAGCATATCGAGCACCGCGTGAGCGGTTGATCGCGCGTCGTGCCGACGCCTTGCTGCTTCGGTCGTCAGGCGCGTGCGGCTGGCGTAGCGGATGTCCTTGTCACGCTCCAGCGCGTCTTCCATCGTCGTTGGCGGCTCGCCAAAGGCCTGATACAGATCGACCTGGAAGACCACCGAGTTGTTGCGCGGCTCATGATCCAGCACGTTCATCAGCGGCGAGTTCGACAGCAGCCCGCCATCCCAATACGACTGGCCCTCAATCTCCACCGGCGGAAACGCGGGCGGGATGGCCCCGCTGGCCATGATGTGGCGGGCATTGAACTTCACCCGTTCGATCCGGTGAATGCCGGTGTCGGTGGTTTGACCGTAATTGGCGAAGGTTGTGTAAACGCCGGTGCGCACATTGACCGCATTGACCGACAGCCATGTCTCTCCGTGATTGATCCGGTCGAAATCGACCAACTCGTTCAGCGTGTCTTCCAACGGTTTGGTGTCGTAGCTGCTCACCGCCGGTTTCTGCCACCAAGCCGTTGGCGGGCGGGGCGAGAAGAAGCCGGGCTGGCCCATCAACATGGACAGCGATGCCCCAAATTGGCGCTCGAACTCGCTGGTCTGTGCATTGTGTGGCAGCAAAGCCGTCGGGCTGGTCACCTTCTCCCAAAACGCCCGCAATTTGGCGACGCGATGCTCCGGCGCATTGCCAGCCACGATGGCCGCGTTGATCGCGCCGATGGACGTGCCCGCGAACCAAGTGGGATGAATACCGTTATCGCTCAGCGCCTCGACAACTCCGGCCTGATAACTGCCCAGGGCACCGCCGCCCTGCAAAACCAGAACAATGCGGCGGCCATCATCAAGCGCGTTGGACGTCTTGGTCATAAAATCTCTCCGTTCTGAAACAGATGTGCGTCTGAGCCTTGCCGCATACAAGCGGTGTTCCGTGAGATGACCCAGCCCGTGGTGAAACGTATCACCGGGTGTGCTGATTTTTTATGACGCTTCGAGATGGCTTGCGTCGAGCCCCGGTTTGAGGTGACGATGCTACGCCCGGCGGAACAAGCAAGAAGAGATCGAAGGCGGCCGGACCACAGGGAGAATTGCGCCGTGCTCACCGTCATGCGTCATCTCGGCCTCGTTGCGCTGATCTTGCCCGCCCTCGGCTTGTCGGCATTGGCCGATGCCCCCAAAATTGGCGATCCGCCAGAAGCGTCCAACATGAAGCTGGTAGGGTCCAGTGATCTACAGGCGCGCTCGGCCTACCAGCCGACGATTCATCGCCAGGGTGACCGCTACATCGCCTATATCGGCCATCACGGCGGCACCGACGCCGTGCCGACGCCGATGAACCCCATCACAGGCAAGGCGGAGCCGAACGGAACGTCCATCCTTGATGTCACCGATCCGGCGCATCCGCGTTATCTCGCCCACATCCCCGGCCAGCCCGGCACCTATGAAGGCGGTGGCGCGCAGATGGTGCGGGTCTGCGACGGGGCACTGCTCCCCAAGGGCGACAAAAAGGCCGTTTATATGCTGCGCGCCGAGGGTTCGGAGGCGCATGAGATCTGGAACACCGCAGACCCGGAACATCCGGTGCTCATCACCCGCCTCACCGGGCTGAAGGACACCCACAAGAATTTCTGGGAATGCGACACCGGGATTGCCTATCTGGTCTCCGGCAATCCGGAATGGCGTATCCGCCGGATGACGCAGGTCTATGATCTGTCTGACCCCGCCCACCCGGTGAAAATCCGCGATTTCGGCCTGCCCGGCCAAGAGCCCGGCTCAACCGGCGTGGTGCCGACCGAGTTGCATGGCGCGATCTCACTCGGCCCCAAGGCCAACCGGATCTATTTCGGCTATGGCACCAACAAGGGCGGGCTGATGCAGATTGTCGATCGCGACAAGCTTCTGCATGGCCCGACCGACCCGACCCCGGAAAACCTGCGTTATCCGGAAATCTCGCGGATGTATCTCTCCTCGCTGAACGGCGCGCACACCACCTTTCCGATCCCGCATATGAAGATCGACGAGTTCAGCAAGGACAAGGACGGCAGCTATCGCGACATCGTGGTGATCGTCGATGAGAGTCTGGTCAACGAGTGCACCGAAGCCCGCCAGATGGTGTGGATCGCCGACATCACCGTCGAGACGCGACCGATGATGATCTCCAGCTACACGGTGCCGGAGAAGAGCGGCGATTTCTGCACGCGCGGCGGCCGGTTCGGCTCGCATTCGTCGTCTGAGGCAATGGATCCGGTCTATTACGGCAAGCTGGTCTTCATCGCCTTTTTCAACGCGGGCGTGCGGGCGCTGGATATCCGCGACCCGTATCATCCGAAGGAAGTCGGCTATTTCATCCCTTCGATCACCAAGAACACCGACCCGCGCTGCATCACCATCGACGGCAAGGATCGCTGCAAGGTGGCGATCCAGAGCAACAACGTCGACTATGATGACCGTGGCTATATCTATGTCGTTGATCGCGCCAACACCGGGCTGTCCATTTTGGAACTGACCGGCGAGGCGCGGGCGGCGGC
>CAITEF010000356.1 GCA_903891315.1 uncultured Rhodospirillales bacterium
GATCTCAGAAGGCCGTGAATTCTATGTCCGTCGCCTGAAAGATCCGCGTTTGGCGCTGATCGGCACCGATCTTGAAGCCGGAGCACTGCCTTTCGTCGCCCGACTCTGCGGCCGCACCTTGGCCCGCGCGCATGCCCGCGCCGGTGATGCGGCGATGATCGCGGGCTATCTCGGCGAAGGCGACAGTTTCGATGAGGCGCTGGCGCTGTTCGCGCAAAGCTATGCCGATCAGAACGAGCGCGATTTCAGCCGGTTCCGGCAGGCGATATCGGACGGCGAGATCGAAATTGTGCTGGAGAAACGCTGATGTTGCCGGACCAGACTCTCGCACAGGCCGAGGCGCTGTTGGCGGCCTATCGTGCGCGCGGCAGGATGATCGCCACCGCCGAAAGCTGCACCGGCGGGCTGATCGGCGCGGCGCTGACCGCGATTGCAGGCTCGTCGGACGTGGTGGATCGCGGGTTCATCACCTATTCCAATGAAGCGAAGGCCGAGATGCTGGGCGTTGACCCGGCGTTGATTGCGCGGGTCGGTGCGGTGAGCGAGGACGTGGCACGCGCGATGGCCTCTGGCGCGCTGGCGCGGTCGCGGGCTGATGCCGCTGTGGCAGTGACCGGGGTGGCCGGTCCGGGTGGCGGTTCGGCGGAGAAGCCGGTGGGGTTGGTGTGGTTCGGGCTGGCAACCCGAGACGCGGTGCGCGCCGAGCATGTTGTGTTTCCGGGGGACCGGATGGCGGTACGGGCGGCGACGGTGGCGCATGCGTTGGGGATGTTGAAGACGGTTGCTTAGCCAGTCACGGCTCTGATGGGATTGTGCAGCGACGCCACCGGAACTTGGCGCAACGAAGATGGTGGGGTCCCTTCGGGAACCCACCCTATTTTGCCCGAGACGCCGTCCCCCCAAATTCCGGCAACCCCACCCGCGCCAACAGCGTCGCCAACACGCCAATCGAGGCCAGCACCCCAAATGCCAGCGAAACCCCGAACCGGTCCGCCAGCGCGCCCGCCATCACCGTGCCGAACGTCGCCCCCACGCTCAAGGTGAAGCCCACCAGCCCCAACGCCAGATTGAAATGTCCGGTTCGCCTGGTGATGTCGGCCACCACCAACGGCACAATCAGCCCCATCGCGGCGGCCGGGATCGCATCGATGGATTGAATGAGCACGATCAGCACCGGATCGCCGTCAAAGGCAAACAAGGTGGCCTTCACCGATACCGCCGCCAGCCCGATCAACAGCACCGGCCTGCGTCCGCGCAGCCGCGCCATCCGGCTGAACGGGGTGGACAGGATCGCGGTCATCCCCTGCGAGACAATCACGGCGGCTGCGACAATCAGATTGGCGCGGCCACCGCTATGGTGCACCACGGTACCGATGGCGAGCGGCAGCAGACCGGCATTGCCGAGTTGGAACAGCATCAGGCAGAGGCCGAACACCGCGAGGTTGCGGTTGCGCATCATCGCAACCACCTCCCGCCACGTAATCGCCTCCGCACGTGGCTGCACCGCCACATGGTCGGTGATCTCATGCGCCCGCTTGAGATCGGCCCCACGCACCGAGCGCAACGCGCCGAGCGCCATCACCCCGAACACGCCCGAGAGCATCAACGCGATCTGGGTCGACAGCTCCATGCCCACCACTCCCATCGCCCCCGCCGCCAGCGCAGTGCCGAGGGCGGCGTAGCGCACATTCAGCCCGATCCGATCGCCGAAATTCGCGTGCGGCACCAAAGCGAGCGAGAGTGCGGCAATCGCAGGACCCAGCACGGCACTCGCCGCCCCCTGCATCGCCATCGCCCCCATCACCACGATATGCCGCTGCCAAAACGCGATCACGAAAGCCGCCAGCGTGATCGCCAGAACCGCCAAACCCACCGCCACCCGCTTGCGCGGCGTAGCGTCCACCATGACACCGGCCGGAACCTGGGCGACAATTCCCGCAATGGAGGCGACACTCAGCGCCACGCCGACCTCGGTGTTGGTCCAATGCGCCGAGAGCAGATTGATGGCAACGAAGCTGCCAAAGCCGGTCTGCAGCATCGCGACGAGGAAATTCAGCCAGGACAGGCCGACCAGCGTGGAACGCGCGGCTTCTGCCGCAGCCGCGCCACGTGCATCGTCGCCCTTAGCCTGGGACATCAAGCTCTCCGAACCCTGTGCTGGCTTCTTCGGGCATCAAGCATGGGCAAGCAACCGTCGGGATTTACCCGCGACGACAACGTCGAGCGGCGATCCGGCGACAAGTTGCAGCTCCACCCCACCTGCGGTGATGTCGATGCCAATCTGCCGTCCCTGGAATTGCAGCCGAAAGCCGAGGCGGTTCCAGCCGGGTGGCAGATTAGGGGCGACATGCAGTTCGCCGCCGGGCCATGAGACGCCGCCGAAGCCGAGCACCGCCGCCTGCCACAACCCACCAATGGCCGCCATGTGAAGCCCTGCGGTGTCGGAGCCAATCGGGCCGCGCAGATCAAGCGCCGCAGCATCGCGGAAGAATTCCAACGCTCGCGCCGTCTCGCCCAGCCTTGCCGCGACAATGGCGTGCATCGGGCGGCTGAGCGAGCTTTCATGCGCGCATCTTGCTTCGTAGAGACTGAAATTCCGCGACGCTGTCTCGCCATCGAACAATTCCGGCAACAGCCCGACCAAAGCCACCACATCGGCCTGCTTGATGTCCTTCGCGCCACGTTTGGCGTTCGGCAGGGCGGTGAAGAACCCGGAATGCTGTTCGAACACGCCTTCGCTGGAGCGGTTCAGTGCGATCTTGCCCATCACATCGCGCCACTGTTCCACTTCACTGGCATCGACATCCAGGTGCAGCTTCTCCACCACCTCCAGCCCGCGCGCGATGTTCCAGCGTGCCATCTCGTTGGTGTAGGCGTTGTCGCCGACACTCTCATGGAACTCGTCCGGCCCGATCACGCCGCTGATATGGCAGATGCCCTCCGCATCGCGCTCCACCCGGCTGACCCAGAACCGGGCGGTCTCGACGAGAATTTCAGCCGCCTCGTCGCGCAGAAAATCCTCATCGCCGGTGATCAGCCAATGCTGCCAGATGGCATAGGCGATGTCGGCTGTGATGTGCTGCTCCTGCTTGCCGGTCAGCACCTCGGCAGGCAGACCATCCACGCCGATCACCTGATCGGGGGTTTCTTCCATTCCGGTATCAGCGGATTCCCAGGGGAACATCGCGCCGCGATACCCCAGCGACGCCGCTTTCGCACGTGCGCCAGGAAGGCGGGAATGGCGGTAGCGCAGCAAGGCATGTGCTGCTTCCGGCCAGGTCAGGCTGAAAAAGGGCAGCATGTAGATCTCAGTGTCCCAGAACACATGGCCGAGATAGCCGTCGCCGGTCATCCCGCGCGCGCCGATGGAGACCGTTGGGTCATCCGGATTGGACGCGATGCTGAGCGCGTGGACCACAAAGCGCAGAATGCGCTGCGCATCGTCATCGCCCTCGATCACCACCTCGCTCGCCTGCCAGCGCTGCGTCCAAGCCGCCGCGTGGGCGGCGAGGCTGGCCTGCCAGCCGATCTGCGTCCGCGCCAGCGCCGTCTGGGCAGATTGTGCCACGCCGGTCTCGCCACGCGCCACCCCAACGCAGCGCTCGAACAACGCGCTCTCCCCAGCCTTGAGCGAGAAATGCCAATTCCAATACAGATTGCCGCGTTCGGTAGGCGGGCAATTCCGCTCTCCGATTGACAGCTTGGCCGAGGCTGCCATCGCCACGCAGAGATCAGATCGCTCACCGCACCAGACCCGGACATCGGCGGCATTCTCGCGCGGATGCAGGCCGATCAGGGCGGTGTCGAACCAGGCATCGAGCGTGATCTCATGATCCGATTGGGCGGTGATCTCCACCACTTGCAACGCCGTTGCGCGATCGGCCATCGAGATCAGACGCAGGCTGCGCAACTGCAACCCGGCCTCTGCCTGCCAATCCGACAGCAACACCGACCGACGCAGATCCAGCATCTGCATCGGCGTCCCGCGCAGCGTGCGCCCACCCAACCGCAGCCGCAGCCGCGTCCAATCCGGCACTGGCATCAGCACTGGCACGCCGGGTGTCACATCCGGCGTGTCATACAGCCCGGCGATATAGCTGCGCGGCCAGGAGAGCGGGAGCAGCGATGGCGTGGCCGACACCCAGGCCGGTCCGCGCCCGAGATCACGCGCCCCGCGCATGCCGAGAAACCCGTTGCCAATCGACAACCGCGCCTCGACATCACGCGCACGCAGCGGGCCCTGGCCGTCATCGACCAAAATCCAGGCGGGTTCCCAAATTTGATCAAACAACGGCATCCCATCGGACATGGTGTGGTCTCCGTTTGCCTGTCCGCCCGGGCAGCGCTGAAAATTCTAGGCTCTGACGAACAGCGGTTCTATCCGGCGCAGGCATAGACCATAGCACACGCCGATCACCGAGAGCATGCCGCCCGCCACTAGAAAGGCGAGTTGGAACGAGCCTGTGGCATCAACGATCGCGCCGGTGACGATCGGCGCGAACAAGCCAACGCCATTGGCAACCCCGTTGACCAGCCCGGTGAAACTGGCCGTCAGATGCGGCGGTGCCGTCTCGCTCATCGTCGCCCAGAATTGCGGCACGGCGACGTTGATGCCGAAATCGGCCAGCGAGAGAATGAAGATCACCCCCCAAAGCGAGGTGAATTGCGGCACGATCACAATCGGCAGGCACAGGCAGATGCCGAGCAGAATAATCCGCTTGCGCACCGCCAACCGCGAATAGCCCCGGCGCAATAGCACGTCACCGCCGTAGCCGCTCACCAGATTGCCGAGCACGCCGAAGCCGAAGATCGCTGCCGACATGAAGCCGATATTCATGATGTTGGTCTTGAACAGCGTCGACAAATATCCCGGCGTCCAGGAGAAGAACAAATATTGGATGTAGGAATTCGCCGACATCCCGATCATCACCGCCCAAAAGCGCGGATAGCGGAAGAACTGCATCACATCGCCGGTCGCCGTGCCAACGCTCTTGGCCTGCACCGAACTCGGCAGGCTGCCGGATTTGGGGAACATCGTGAACCACAGCGGAATCGCCAGCAGCGACAACGCCGCCAACATCAGAAACGCCGCGCGCCAGCCGAATTCGCCGATCAGAAATCCGCCAAGCACAAAGCCGCAAATCGGCCCCACCCGCACCACCAACGCCACGCCCACCGAGCAGGCAAAGCCGGTGTGCTGTTCAGGGAAGAACGAGCGGATCGAGCGGATCGCAATCGCCTGGTTGGGGGCCTCGGCAATGCCCAGCAAGGCGCGGCTGCCGAGCAGTGAGTAGAAACTCTGCGTCACCGCCGTCCAGACCAACGACACTGTCCAGAACAACATACCCAACGCCTGCGAACGGCGCGGCCCGTAGCGGTCAACGAACGGCGCGGTCACCGCGTTGCCCACCGCATAGGTCCACAAGAAACTCGACAGCGCCACGCCCGCCAGAGTCGGGCTCCAGTTGAATTCGGCGCGAATGCTGGGCATGGCGATGCTCAGCAGCGACCGGTCCATGAAATTGATAGTGCCCACCAGAAATATCGCCGCGAGTACCCTCCAGGCGGCAGTGCTGATGATGTTGGCCGATGCGCTCTGCGGCAGCATTTCTGGGTCCTCCCATTTTTGAGGGGACTTCACGTTATTTCGGTACAGTTCGCAAGAGGCGAGATCGTTAAGCTGCCAACTCAAGTCGTCCGGCTCCGAGTGCCCCCGTCGCCACTTTGCAAAGACTGCCAACGACAAGTTCCGCGCCCGCGTCCAGCAATAAGGCCCCGTCATTGTGACGCGCCACGCCCAATGTGCGCATCCGGCCCGCCCGACCAGCGGCGATTCCGGCTGGGGCATCCTCCACCACCAAGCATTCGACAGGATCGGCCCCCAGTGCTGCGGCTGCGGCGAGGAAGATGTCCGGCGCTGGCTTGCCGTGTGGTTCCGGCATCCCGCAAAGATTGGCATCGAACGCATCACGCAACGAGCCGCCTTGCGGCATCGCGATCATCCCCAGCATGGTGTTGGCGTTCTTTGACGACGATGCCGCCGCCAATCGCAATTCCATCCCGCGCAATGCGGCGAGAAACATCACGCCGTCGGCAAAGACGGTGAAACGGTGATCCGCGATCATCTCGGACAGGATCGCCTGTTTGGCCGCCGCATAGCGCCCGGCGAGAGCGGCGGCGTTCTTCACACCGAGGGCCACCAGCGCACGCTCGGCTCCGTCCATCCGCGGCCTTCCTGCGATTTCGGATTGGTAGAGCGCGGTTGTCAGCCGCGATGGATCGGCGATGCCCTCCAGCGCCGCGCGCCAAGCCTCTTCATGTGGAGAATTCAGCAGCACGCCGTCGACGTCGAATATGACGGAAGTGATCGGTGTCATGTCCCAATCCTCCTGCGCGGAATTCGATTATGTCCGGTGTTTTGATCCGCGTTCCATGACCTGGATCATGGCCGAATTTTTTGCCCTGCGGGAGAATTTGTGGGTCGAAACCTGGAGAAAAATATCCGATGAACCACAAGCATCGTGGCACGCTGCACGCGCTGTTCGCCCATCCGGTGAGCAGCAACATCGACCCACGCCAGGTCTATTCGGTGATCGAGGAGATCGGTGGCGAGGTGAAGCATGGCGGGCACGGGCAGATTGTCATCCGCCTCAACGGCCACACGCACGGCTTTCACGACAGCCAGCACGCCTTGACCAAGGACGAGGTGGTCGGCCTGCGCAAATTCCTCGAAACAGCCGGTGTCGATCCCGCGCGGGATTACCCGCTGGATGCGGCGACGACGTAACTCCGTTCAAGCAATCCATCGCGCAAATGGCTGCATCGCGATGGATTGCTGCGCTCCGCTTGCAATGACGGCTTTGGGAAATCGAGGGTTTAAACTGCGGTTATCAAGCTCTACAGCGACATCGCTTTGGCCTGTGCTGCAATCGCCGCATGGTCGAACTTGTTGACGTCCTCGATCAACTCATTGCTGAACAGCTTGGCCGCATCCGGCACTTTGCCATCGGTGTGGGTGTAGGCCACCGACGCCTGCCATTCCGCGAGATCGGACGTGCCGACGCGCTGATCCGCCGCATCCGCGCGGCGGAACCATTTCGGCGCGCGACGGGTGAGGATCGTGCGGGTCTCTTCCAGCGCCTTGGTCTCGTCCACACCTTTCGGCTTGCTTTCCGGATAGAGTTCCCAGTGCAGCTTGATCGCCAGATCGGGGTTGGCGGCGGCAAACACCGTTGATTTGGCCATGCCACGGAACAGCCCGACATAGTTCTGCCGGTTCTTCGCCACCATCGCCGGGTTGGCCCCATAGCTCGCGCCAAACACTTTCGCCGTGCTCGGCGTCACCGGCAGATAACGCAGCTTGAAGCCCGCAATCTCGACGCGCGCGAACTCGCCATCCCAAATCGCCAGCGCATCGACGCGCCCCCGATGCAGCGCGTCGCCCGCCGGGCCACCAGTGCCCACCGAAATCCACTCCACTTCGGATTCCGGATCGATTCCCAGCTCCAGCAACATCGCCTTGGCGCCGAAATACCCGGTGTCGCCGGTGTTGCGGATGCCGACTTTCTTGCCCTTCAATTCTTGCAGCTTCTGGATTGGGCTGTCTGGCTTCACCGCCACCTCCCAATAAGGCTGCGGGCACCATTCATACATGCACACCAGATTGAGTTTCGGGTTCTGCACCAGCACCGGCAAATACGTCAGCGGCGTGATGGTGGCGAACTCCACCGCCCCGGTCGCCACCGCCTGCAGCGATTGCGAGGACGAACTCATGTTCAACACGTCGAGCGACACACCCTCGGCCTCGTAATAGCCGAGCTTTTTGTGCATGCCGACCGTGGCAAACGAGAGCTGCGGATCCACAATTCCGGCCGCCGACCCCATCCGCATCGAGACCGGCTCGGCGGCGCGCGCGATGTGAGGAATGGCGAGGGTGGTGGCACCGACAAGGGCGCCGAATTGACGACGGGTGATCATGTGTTCGCTCCCGGCTTGAGGATGTCTTCAATCCAGTCCCACATCGCATGCACGCCGATGGTGACGTTGTCGATCTGGCAATGATGATAGCCGCCTTCCTCGCGGGTGAAGAGGCGGAATTCCTTGTGCGCGGAGCCCGCCGCGTCGAAGCATTTATGCGCGAATTCCAGCGGGATCTGCTCGTCGCCCTCGCCATGCACCAGCAGGAACGGGCAGCGCATCTTCTGCACGATGCCGTCGAGCTTGAAGCCTTTGAGCTTCTCCATCGCCGCATCCTTGCTGTCCACGCCCAGAATCCACATCAGGTGATGCGGCGCGACGGAGAGCGACGGCACGCCCTTGGCGGCGAGCTTGTCGAACCGGCTCTGCCACGTCGCCTCGTAATCCCATTGCGCGCCCCAGGCGACGCAGCAGGCAAAACGCGGCTCAAGCGAGGCGGCGCGCGGGGCGTAATAGCCGCCGAGACTGATCGCCATAACGCCAATCCGCGCCGCGTCGATCTCAGGACGGGCGGCGAGCCATTGATAAACAGGCGTCGCATAGCGCTCGGTCTCAGCGATCAGCGGTAGGTTGCGGAACCGCACCGCCTCGCCATTGCCAGGGCCATCGACGATCAGGCAGGAAATCCCGCGTGCCACCAAGTCTGGCACGCCCTTGAAATATTGGATCTCTTTGGTGACATCGAACCCGTCGAAATACACCATCGCAGGCGCGGGCTTGCCCTGGGTCACCGCCGGGTCGGCATGCACCAGAATGGCGGGCAGGGTGGTGCCCTCATACGGGATTTGCACGTGTTCAATGTGCGGCATGCCGGGCAGGCCGCAGGCATCACGGAAGCAATCGACGGCGCGCTGATAAATCGCGTTGCTCGCCTCGGTCTTCGGCGTGAGGAACCGCTCGCCCACGAGATAGTAATTGCACGCGCGCAGCAGATACGCCCCGGCGGTGCGCTTATAGCCTTTCGCCAGCCTCTCACGACCAGCTTCTTCCGCCTTCATACCCTCAGCCGCCCATTCGTCGAACCAGGCCTGATCGTCACCCTCACGGCCCTGCAACCGCAGGCCGACACGCGCCACTTCACCAATCTCCGCCCCGCCCCAGGGGGCTGAATTGAGGCCGATCAGCAGCCCGTGTGACCAGCGATAATCATTGGGAAAGTAGCGAAAGGAGAGATCTTCCATCTTGGTTGCTCCAAGTTCTTATGCGTTGAGAGTCTGATTGCGGACGGCAGACGGCGACCAGAACAACACACGGCGTTCGATCATCCGCAAAATCTGGCTCAGCGCGATGCCGAGCAGGGCCAACA
>CAITEF010000357.1 GCA_903891315.1 uncultured Rhodospirillales bacterium
CGCCGCTGCCGCCGCCTGGCCTGCGACCCGGTCGAGTTCCTCGGGCGTCATCACGGCGTGGGCTGCGTACATTTCCGCAAGCTCTTCCGGGGTCAGCCCGACATAGACCTCGTGCTCCGCCACCAGCGGATCGCCCGGGCTGGTCAGGATCTGCGCAGGGCGGGCCGCGACGGGGCTTGCGGTGTGGTTCGGAAGGCGCACCGGCGGCGCAGCGGGAAAGCCGGGCGGCTGGATCGGTGGCAACGGCGTCGTGCTGCGCCCCGGCTGGACTGCGGGCAGTTGCGGCGGCGGCGATCCTGCTGCTGTCGTGCGCTGATGGACGAGATAGGCCGCACCCCCCACGGCAACCGCGCCGATCGTGACCCAGCCGACCGGGGTAACGGCCGCAGCCCCCGCGGCGGCGGCCTCGAGCATGACGTCACCGGCGGCGACGGCGGCATCGAGCGCCGCCGGATTGCGCAGGACACCAGCCGTCCCGGAGATGACGGCGTAGCGGGCGGGGGTGATGCGACGCTCCGGGCTGCCGGCACCGCCACCCTGAGCCGCCTGTCCGGCCCCCGAGGCAGCGCCCGTGGTCCAGCGCCCCCGCTCGTCGCGCGCCTCGTTCGGGTCGAAGCCGAACTTCGCCATCTGCTGCCACGCAGCAAGGGTGTCGGCGACGTGAAGCCTGGTTGCACGCTCAAGATCGGCCGGCGACCAGAGCCGAGGCGAGACGCCGACGCGGATCTCCGGGAGCGGCAGACCAAGACGCTCGCCGACGGCACGCATCAGGCGATATCCGTCGGGTGTGAGGTGCGGCAGATCGGTGTACGACAGAGAACGCCGGGCCCGCGCGACGTCGCCCTGCGTCAGATACGCCGCTGCGCGTCCGATGGCCCAGGCGACGCCGCTATGGGTGACGCCGGGCCCATGCAGACGGGCGACGCGTTCGAGGATTGCGCCCTGATCGCCAGGGACGACTCGGCCCCCCTGCCGGTATGTGAGCGGGATGCCGGGCCAAAGATGGACAGCATCAAGCGAGCAACAGAGCGTCGCAGCCGGGCGCGACACGCCGTGGCCGGGAATGACGGCATTCATGGGCGATCCTGGATCGGGAGCGTGAGGGGAAGGACGCCACGCAGGACGCGCGCACAAAAAACCCGCCGACGGCCGAGCCGGGCGGGTTCAGGTCACAATCGTGACGATGGGGAAATTATGCCCGCGAATTCCGAAACAGGCAAGGAAAAAATGAACATATCATGAACATTTAGATCAAAATGGTGTCAAATGAGGGCTGGGAGAAGGGGATCCGACCGGCATGAAAGATAGGGAGGTATCTGCTGAAAATGCAGGATCAGGACTTGCAGCCGCCGCCCCGCGCGAGAACTGCAACAGGACGAGGTGGCGTGCGCTACTGGATTCGAACCAGTGACCCTCGGCTTAGAAGGCCGATGCTCTATCCAGCTGAGCTAAGCGCACCTTGCGGGAATTCCTAAGCGTTCGGCACCGCAGCGTCAACGATGACGGCTTGGTCGAAACGGCCGCACAACTTCCCAAGGCTCAGCGAGAAGCGGCCAGTCGCTTCACGCACAGTGGCGCCATGGTCAGCAATGCGCCGAAAAGCAGGATTATTTCGATCGAATAGACGGTGTCATAGGCCATCGCGGCGCTATTCTGACCATCATTCGCGTGGGCCACGATATCGTGGATAATGCCGCCCAGCGCCACCGCGACCCCAGCGCCGGACGCCTGCACAGCGCCCCAGGCGCCCAGGGCCAAGCCGGCTTGATCGGCCGGTGCCGCATTCATGGTCGCAGTCAGGGTGCCATGGCCGAATAAACCAGCCCCGAAGCCGATCAACAGCGTGCCGACCCCAAAAAACAGCGGCAGATGCGAGGGTGCAGCCAGGATCACCAACGCGAAAGCAGGCACGCCGACCATGGTTCCCGATGCCGCCATCCGGAACGGGTCGGCACCACGGCTGAGCACGCGCGAGGCTAGCCAGAAACCGACCAGACCACCCACGGCGAGCGTCGCCGTGAGCTTCGTAGTGGAGCTTACCGTCAGATGAAGGATCTGCCCGCCATAGGGCTCGAGCAACACGTCTTCCATGCTGAACGCCATCGTGCCGAGGCCAATCGCAAAGAGACGGCGAATCGCCCGCTCCCCTTGGACGAAGCTGGCCCAGGCTTGGGTGAAGTTCGCTTCGGGGCGGGGCTCGTGGAGCTTGGGAATACGGACGCCCTCCTGTTTCCAGAGCGCCACGATGTTGAGGATGATGGTCGCCAGCGCCGAGGCCTGGACCACTTGAATCAGACGGAAGGGCGAGAAATTGGCGAGGAAGGCGCCAAACAGGAGGGCGCTCACGATCATCCCGGCCAGCAGCATCACATACATCAGTCCGACCACCTTGGGTCGCGATTCGGTGGGCGCAAGATCGGTCGCCAAGGCCAAGCCAACGGTCTGTGTCGTGTGAAGGCCCGCGCCAACCAGCAGAAAAGAGACGGCTGCGCCGAAATCGCCGACCCACATCGGATAATGGCTGGCATTTCCACCGCCCGACAGCACCAGCAGCGCGAACGGCATGGTCGTCAATCCGCCGAATTGGACCATCGTGCCGCGAAAGATATAGGGAACACGGCGCCAGCCAAACGCGGATTGATGGATATCGGAGCGAAACCCGATCAGCGCGCGGAACGGGGCAAATATCAGCGGCAGCGAAATCATGATGGCGACGAGGGATGATGGCACCCCAAGCTCAACGATCATGACACGATTGAGTGTGCCCACCAGCAGGACCAGCGCCATGCCGACAGAAACTTGAAACAGAGATAGTCGCAGCAGCCGCGACAGAGGCAAATCGGGCGTTGCGGCATCGGCAAACGGGAGGAAGCGTGGTCCGAGTTCGGTCCACACATTCATGACGCGACGGCTGACACGGTTCATGGCACCAATGCTTCCACCCTCAATCGGCTCGGCGCTCAATCCAACAGGAGCGCAATCGACCGCTCGTCAGCACCTCGGGCCCAGCGACGAGCCCGAGGCATTGGCACCTATGCCTGGAGCATACCAGGGTCCAGGTCCCCTTCGTTCCCGAGGACGAGACGCCTAGGCGCCCGTCCCCGAGAGTGACGAGGTTTACGACTTCAGGACTGAATAGGTAACCGCTCCAGCCGGAGCGGTCGGAGTCAGCATGCCAACAGCCGCTGGTTTGGCCTTCTGATGCCCTTCGAGGAATGCCGGAAACCAATCGGTATGCGTCAGAATCCCGATATGAACGATCAGCGAAGCGCCTGCAACGGCCACGAAGAAGAGTGGCACGCCGACGCTCGGCTTCACCACATACCACATCTTGCCATAAATCATCGTCCGCCCTCCTTAATGCAGCCA
>CAITEF010000358.1 GCA_903891315.1 uncultured Rhodospirillales bacterium
AGCTCGTCGTAATATCGCATTTGCAGAAGCTGCGCGTTGGCGACCTCCAACACGTCGGCCACGTCATTATCGCCGCGCGGCTCGACGATGAAGGCGCGATCCCAGGTCAGCACTACCAGATCGTCGACATAATAGGAAAACCGCTGACGCAGCAGATCGGTCCGCGCGCCTTCGGAGAGTTGGCGGCTCTCGCCGGAGAGCAGCGGCACTAGATCGAGACGGCTGAGGATGTCGGCGGCGGAGAGCGGGGCATCGAAGGCCTGCACGCTGCCGATCAGATAATCTTCCGACACTGAGGACGGGGTGGGTTTGACCAGTGCCTCGCGCAAAATCTGGCGCACCTGTTCGAGAATCGGCTCCCAGAACCGGCTGCGCGCCACAATGCCCACCGCGTTGAGCCGGGCGGTGAACGCCTCCCAGGCCAGATCGCGGCACGGCACCCGCAAGGCGAGCGAGACGGCGCCGAAATCATAGAGGCGCACGGTGAGCACCGCGTCGACATGCTCATGGCCGAGATCGAGGCGGATCGGATCGAGGGCGACGGCGAGCGGTTCGACCTCGAAGGCCACCGCTTTCGGCGGCACGGCTGTCAGGCGAAGGCGAGAGGTGCGGCCTGCGGCGTGAGTCGCCCAGAGGGTCTCGGCCTTGGCCAAGTCGATGGCATAGGCGATGTCGAACAATCGCATCGAGAGGATGTGGCCTTCAACGACGCGGGGGCTGATGGTGGATGCGCTCATAATCCCAACCATTTGCGCAAACCCGCAGCCGCGGCCACGCCGGAGCTGAAGCAGGCCTGCAAGAGATAGCCGCCGGTTGGGGCCTCCCAATCCAGCATCTCACCGGCAATGAATGTGCCTGCGCGATCCTGTAGCATGAATTGCGGAGAAACCGTGCCCCAGCGCAGCCCACCGGCCGAGGAGATCGCGCGGGCCAGACCTGCCGGGGCCTCAAGTCGCAGCGGCAAGGCCTTGATCAGCTGTGGCAGCGGCGTGGTGTCGCCGGCGTGTCGTGCCTCCTGCACCAAAGCGGCGGCGGCAGGGGACAATCCGGCGTTGCGCAGATGGTTGGACAAAGATTTGCTGCCGCCACCGGTCGGCAGCGCGTTGGCGGGAAGGTCGGGGCGCAGATCAAGGGTGAGCGTCACCTTCCCATGCACCGCCATCGCGTCACGGATCTGGGAGGACAGCGCATAGACCGCGCCGCCCTCGATCCCCCAGGACGCGATCACCGCCTCGCCGCGCACGCGCTCGCCGTTGAACTCGACGGCGATACGTTTCAGCGGCTGGCCTGCGAAGCGTTGGCGAAGATGGTCGGACCAATTGACCACGAAGCCCATATTGGCAGGCTGGAACGGAGCGATCTGGCCGGGCGAGAAAAAGCGCTGCCACGAGCCGTCACCGCCCAATCGCGGCCAGGAGGCCCCGCCGAGGGCGAGCAGAGTGGCGGCGGGGCGGATTTCGCGGGGGCCTTCTGGCGTTGTGAAGATCAACGCGCCGTCTGCGGTCCAGCCTTGCCAGTCATGGCGGGTGTTGAGGTGCACGCCGAGAGCGTCCAGCCGCTTGAGCCAGGCGCGCAGCAAGGGCGAGGATTTCATCGCTTTGGGAAACACGCGTCCTGAGGAGCCGACAAAGCTCTCGGCCCCCAACTGGTCGGCCCATGCCCGCAATGCTTCCGGCGGGAAGGCTTGGATCGCTTTGCGCAGGGAAGGGGCGGCGTTGCGGTAGCGGGTGAGGAAGAGGTCGAGCGGGTCGGAATGGGTCAGATTCAGCCCGCCCCGCCCGGCCATCATGAATTTGCGCGCCGGGGCGGCCATGCGGTCGAAGATCTGCACATTGGCGATCGGGGCCAGATGTTCAGCGGCCATCAGCCCGGCAGGACCGGCACCGATGATGGCGATGAGGGGCTGTGTCATATGGAGACGCTTACCGGGGAATGCGCGTGATTGCGAGGTGGGGCGGGCGAATCCCGCCACCTCGCTGCCCGGCTTCGGCCATCCGCCGACGCGCCGGGGGCATCGCAGTATTTGGCAACGAGCCGCCTGCGATGACGCGGCGCTTGCAATGACCATTTCGATAAAATACCGGAACGATGAGATCCAGCGTCATCGCATCCGCCTTCTGGCATTTTCCAAAGCCTTCTCCCTGCGCGCCCAGGTGATCACCCCCCGTGGCAGCGGAATCTTAAAAGGCTCCGGCTTCGGTCGCGGTTTGCGAGGTTTGCGCGGCTTCGGCACACGCGGCGCCGCCACCGTCCACGGCAAGTCCACAGCCAACGCCCGACACAACGGCCGCAGCATGCGCCTGGCCTGCGGGGCCGCGTCGAGCAATGCGACCATCTCGGGCGTGGTCAGCAGATCATTGAGCTGGTTGGTGAAATACGCCGCATTGTGCTTGCCCGCATCCAGCAGCCAGCCAAATTTGCGCGGCATCCGCACAGCTTGCCTGCGTGGGCCTCGTGGCATCGATGTGGTGGCACGAGGCGCGGCTGGCCGCAGCTTGCCTTCCCGAAACCGCACCAGCAACCGCTCGATCCGGCGATGGATCGCGCTGACCCGATTGTGGAACACCAGGGTCAGGCTCGGCTCCATCGCCCGCCAATTGGCAAACACCGCCATCAGTCCACGCAGAATCGTCCGCACACGTGCGGTGATCGGGTCCGATGCCTCCAGGGAGGGTGCCAATGGGAAGGGAAAATATTCCATCACCCAGCTTATTTCATGCCAATGGGGTGGTCGGCAAGGAAAATTTCCTAAATTCTTGCCAAATCCTCCCGAAACCGTCATCGCGAGCGCAGCGTCGCGATCCATCGAGGTCAAAGAGCAAGATGAGCTACGCTTGCTCCAATATCACCGCGTCATTGCAAGCCAAGCGCAGCAACCCACCGCGATGCAGCCTGTTCCGCGATGGGATTCAGCACTCCCCTCGCAATGACAACTTGCAGGCAGACAAGTCTCAACCCAACACTATCCCGCACTCACGCCAACCTTCCCCAACTCCACCCGTCTCGCCTTCACCCGATCCTGCACATATTGCAGATTGGTTTTGATCGAGAAATACATATCTGAATTTCTGTTTGGAATGCCGAACTTGGCGATCTCCCGCCCGATGTCCGAAAGCTCAGCGTCCAACGCATCCACCTGCGGCGCTGTCGAATCATCGTGCAGGCTCGCATCTATCTCGCGCAGTCGACGATAGGTTCCGCTCAACCGCCATTCGATGAACGATTTCATCAAACCCGGTGCCAGAGAATAAACCGGATAGACCACCGCCAAAGCCGCCAACAGCACTGCCAGAAAGCGTTGAAAATACGGGACCATCCGCGCAGGCAGATACCGCTCCAGGATCGGGGAGCCGTTCTTGTAGTAATCCACCGCATCGGCGGACATCGTGTATTCGTCGTCGGTCAAAGTCGGGAATTCGCCAGGTTTCTGGAACAACCCGCCGCCGCCATGCGTTTTGACCAGCGCTTGCGCCAGCAGGCGCACCGTCGCCGGGTGGAGGTCGCGGCGCACCAGTACGGAGTTGGTGGTGGCCACCAATTGCACGTCTGAGGCCGGGATATGATGCGCCAAATCAATCGCGCCGCGCGGCAGCACCAGTTTGACGATGGACGGGAAAATCCGGGTCACCGCATCCGACGTTTCCAGGTTCAGCAATTTGATGTCCGGGTCATGCAACAGGCGATCAATCAGCGGTGATACCGAGGATGACGGAAAAAATCCGATATCGATCTTGCCAGCCTTCAGCGCCTGAAACGCGGGTTCGCCCACAATGCGCAGCACGGTCGAATTCTCGGGCGTCACACCAGCGGACGCCAGCATCCGCTCGATCAGAGTGTTGGAAAACAACGTTCCTGTGGCGATCCGCTTCCCCTTGAATTGGGTCAAATCATCCAAAGTCTCTGTTGATTTGTAGAATATCCAGAATGTCTGATGGTTGATCCGCCCTAATGACAATACGCCGGGTTGCTCCAGACCCAACGCATTGCCGGTTTGAACGAACCCCACCTGCAAATCAGAATCTTGGTCCTGCAGCATTTTCAAATTGGCCCGCCCACCTTCCGACAAGCGCACGTCCAAATCCAAATTCGACCTCTTCAGTATCTCCCGATACTGATTGGCAAACAATTCATAGGCACCGCCGTAAGATGACGTTCCGATGCTGATCTTTGATGGTGGGACCGGGATAAAATACTCCAATGCCAGCGATGTCAGCACCACGGCGGAAACCAGTGCGATCAACCCCTTCACCCAATGCCGCCGTTTGATCCCCAGCACGAATGTACCCCTTACAAATCATACAAACGGCCTGGAGCC
>CAITEF010000359.1 GCA_903891315.1 uncultured Rhodospirillales bacterium
CGATCAAAATGGCGACAGGTTCAGTTAAGTGGTTCAACGCAACCAAGGGCTTCGGCTTCATCGAGCCGCAGGGTGGTGGCAAGGATGTGTTCGTGCACATCACCGCCGTCCAGGCTGCCGGGCTCTCGGGCCTCAATGACGGGCAGAAGGTCACCTACGACGTGACCGTCGAGCGCGGCAAGGAAGCGGCATCCAATCTGAAGCTCGCCTAATCGCGAATTTCAGCTTGTATAGAGACAGGGCGGCATCTTCGGGTGCCGCCCTTTTTCGTGGTCAGCGCGCGATCAACTTCATCAACGTCTCCAACTGATCCGCCTCTGCCGCCGGCTTGTCAGTCCGGATCCGCGAGATCCGAGGAAACCGCAGCGCCACGCCGGATTTGTGCCGTGGCGATAGCTGCACCGCGTCGAACGCCACCTCGAACACCAGCCCACGCGCCACCTCGCGCACCGGTCCGAAGCGGTTGGTGGTGTTGTTGCGCACGAATTTGTCGATGAACGCGAGTTCCTCATCGGTAAAGCCGAAATACGCCTTGCCGACTGGCAGCAACTCCCCGCCGCGCCAAAGTCCGAAGGTGTAATCCGAATAGAACGAACTGCGCTTGCCGTGGCCGCGCTGGGCGTACATCAGCACGGCGTCGATGGTCAGCGGATCGCGCTTCCATTTCCACCACATGCCCTTGGGACGACCGGGCACATAGGCGCTGTCGGCGCGTTTGAGCATCAGCCCCTCGATAGAGGCTTCGCGGGCCTTGGCGCGAAGATGAGCGAGGTCGCCGAGCGTGGTGAACTCGATCTGCTCGGAGAGGTCCATCCGGGCAGGCCGCGCGTGCGCGAACCAGGATTCCAGCCGGGCGCGGCGAGCGTCGAAGTTCAGCGGGCGGATGTCTTCGCCACCCTCGAACAGCATGTCGTAGAGCCGGATATGCGCCGGAAATTCCCGCTGCATCTTGGCGGTGACGCTCTTTCGGTTGAGCCTCTGTTGCAGATCGGAAAACGGGGCGACGACGCCGTCGCGCAGCACCAACAACTCGCCATCCAGCACGGCGTGGAAATTCACCGCCGCCAAAATCTCGGGGAATGCCGCCGAGATGTTCTCTGCCCCGCGCGAATACAGCGCTTTTCCGCCTGGGGTGGAGACCAGTTGCACCCGAATACCGTCCCATTTCCACTCGGCACGGTGCGCGAGCGGATCAAGCCCAGCGAAATCCGCCTCCTCCAGCGGCTGCGCCAGCATCGGCGCGCGGAACACCGGGGCGTCCAACGGATCGGGCCGCGGGCCACGTCCCTCGATCCAGGCGAACAACCCGGCATAAGGCGGGGTGAGGCCGTGCCAGACTTCCTCGATGTCGTCGGGCGCGATGTTGGTGCCGAGTTCGGCAAGTGCCGTCTTCGCCAACCGCCCGGAGGCGCCGACACGCAGACCGCCGGTGATCAGCTTGAGAAGCGCCAACCGCACCGAGGCATCCGACGCGTCGAGCCAGGATGCGACGATATCCGGCAGCTCGGATTTCGGTGCTGTGGTCAGCGTCTCCACCACTTCGGAGAGCAAAGGCGGGGCGGCATTGGTGGGTTTTTCCGGCCAGATCAGGGCGACGGTCTCGGCGAGGTCGCCCACGTAATCATAGGACAGATCAAACAGCGTCGGATCGGTGCGTGAGGCCGCAAGCTCGCGGATCAGCCCGGCCTTGGCGGTGGCGAATTTCAGATCGCCGGTAATCGCCGCCAGCGCCAAGCCGCGATCCGGATCGGGGGCGGTGGCGAAGTAGTGGCGCAGGAGTGCGAGCTTGGTCAGGCGGCTCGGGGTGAAAACGAGGCGTTCGAGGAGGTTGGCGAAGAGGATCATTCCTCCTCTCCCTCGCCATACCCCACCAGTCGCAGCGCCCGCCCCTTGATCCCGCGCAGCCCCGCCGCATGGATCAGCGCGTCCTCACGACCATGCGTCACCCACACTTCCGGGGCCTGCACCTCGTCCAGAGTGGCCAGCAACTCGTCCCAATCGGCGTGATCGGAGATCACCAGCGGCAGTTCCACCCCGCCCTGCTTGGCCCGTTGCCGCACCCGCATCCAGCCCGACGCCATCGCCACCACCGGCTCGGCCAGCCGCCTCGCCCAGCGATCCGTGATCGCCGAGGGCGGTGCGAGCACGATGCCGCCCACCAGATCGGATTTCGCTGCAACCGTCGCGGGCCGCAGATCACCGAGGCGCACGCCGTGTTGCTCATAGACCGCGCACATCGGGGCCAAGGCTCCATGCATATGGATCGGCCGATCCCACCCCGCCAGCCGCAACAGCGCGATCAGCCGCTGCGTCTTGCCGATCGAGTAGCAGCCGACGACATGCGTCCGCTCCGGAAACAACGCCACACTGGCCAACAGTCGGCGGATTTCACTCATCGGGTTGGGATGGCGGAACACCGGCAGCGCGAACGTCGCCTCGGTGACGAACACGTCGCAGGCCACCGGGATGAACGCGTCGCATGTCGCATCCACGCCACGCTTGTAATCCCCACTCACCACCGCCCGGCTGCCCTGATACTCCATGCACACTTGCGCCGAACCCAGCACATGCCCCGCCGGTTGCAGCCAGACCGACACGTCGCCGATGCGGATCGCCTCGCCCCACGCCAAGGCCTGCGTGGCGGGCGCCATCCCCGTCCCGAGCCGATGAGTCATCAGATCAAGCGTGGCCTGGGAGGCGAGAACGGCTGCATGGCCGGGGCGGGCGTGGTCGGAATGGGCGTGGGTGATGATCGCGCGCTCCACCCCGCGCAGCGGATCGATGAAGAACCCGCCGGGCTCGCAATAGAGTCCCTGCGGCAGATTTTTGAGCCAGGTTTGCGGGTGCGGTGACATGGCCTAGATATAGGTGATGGCAGGAACATTCCCAGAACCTTTCTCCCGCTGGTTCACCGCCCGTGGCTGGTCGCTGCGCTCGCATCAGCGTGATGTGCTGACGGCGGCACGTGCGAGGGAGAGCGTGTTGCTCATCGCCCCCACCGGCGGCGGCAAGACGCTGGCCGGGTTTCTGCCAACGCTGACCGAACTGGCCGACACCCCGCATGCGGGGCTGCACACGCTCTACCTCTCCCCGCTCAAGGCGCTGGCCGCCGACGTGGCGCGCAACCTGACAGCGCCCGTCTCCGAAATCGGGCTGGCGATTTCCATCGAAACCCGCTCCGGCGACACCGGCCAGGAGGCGCGACGGCGGCAATTGGCACAACCGCCCAACATCCTGCTCACCACGCCTGAGAGTCTGGCGGTGATGCTCTCCCAGCCGAAAACAGCCGAGATGTTCACCAGCCTCAAACGCGTGGTGATCGACGAGGTACATGCTCTGGCGGGCACCAAGCGCGGCGATCAACTGGCACTCGGCCTATCCCGTCTGGCCGCCATAGCACCCGGCCTGCACCGCATCGGCCTGTCCGCCACCGTCGCCCATCCCGAGCCGATCCGCCGCTACGTCGCGCCCTCCGCTCGGATCATCCAAGCCCGCGACGGCACGCCGCCCGAGATCGGGTTGATCCTGCCGCAGGGGCGGCTGCCATGGTCCGGGCATATGGGGCTGTCCTCCGCCCCGGATATTCTGGCCAAGATCGCCGCCGCCCAGATGACCATCGTCTTCGTCAACACCCGTGCCCAGGCCGAGTTGATGTTCCAGGAGCTGTGGAAACTCAACAACGACACCCTGCCGATAGCGATCCATCACGGCAGCCTCGAAATGGCGCAACGCCTGCGCGTCGAAGCCGCGATGGCCGCAGGGCGATTGCGCGCCGTGGTCGCCACCTCTTCGCTCGATCTCGGCATTGACTGGGGCGGGGTGGATCAGGTGATCCAGGTGGGTGCACCCAAGGGCGTCTCGCGTCTGCTGCAACGCGTGGGCCGC
>CAITEF010000360.1 GCA_903891315.1 uncultured Rhodospirillales bacterium
AGGGCGGATCGCCACGCGGCGCAGCGGCAATCTGCTGTTCGATCACGGCGCGCAATTCGCAACCGCCCGTGGGGCCGCGTTCAAGGCGGAAATCGACACATTGCGGCTGGAGGCGGCGGCCGTCGCGTGGCGTGGTGCCCGTGCGGACCAGCCAGCCTGGATCGGCACCCCCGGCATGTCCGCCATCCCGCGCGCGATCGCCGACCGCCTCATCGCCGACGGCGCGAAGGTGGAATCCAACCAGCACGTCGCCTGGATCACCCAAGATCGCCGCATGCGCCTGCTGCCAGCCGCCGAGACCAAGCCGGGCACGGTCGTCGACCATGGTGGCACGCTCACCGAGCGCTTCGACGCCGTTCTGCTCGCGATTCCCTCACCCCAAGCGTCCGGACTGCTCGACGCGCTGGCGCATCCGTTTGGCCAGACGGTCAAGGCAGCGCATTACGCCCCCTGCTGGGCACTGATGCTGCATTTCGCCGCCCAATCCACCGCACCCAACATTCTCCGCCCGGAGAATTCCCCGCTCGCCTGGATCGCGCGGGATTCCGCGCGGCCCGGCAGGCCGGTGATCGCGGGCGAGAGTTGGGTGCTGCATGCCAGTCCCGCATGGTCGCGCGCGCATCTGGAGGCGAGTGCTGCCGAGGTTTCCACCGCCCTGCTCGCCGAATTCCGCGCTCTCACCGGCCAGACCGGCACGCCTGCGGAAATCCGCGCGCATCGCTGGCGCTACGCCCTGGTCGACACCGCACTCGATGTGCCATGCCTGTGGGACGCTGCGGCGCGCATTGGCGTCTGTGGCGATTTCTGCCTCGGTGGGCGCGTCGAGGCAGCGTTCGATTCAGGCCGGGCCTTGGCGCAGACAGTGGTGGGAGTGGAAGGCTGATGGCCGAGCGAGAATTTCAACCCGTCGCAGTCGGCGAGCGTGCCGTCGAGTTGGCCATTCTGTCGCTGCTGCACGCCTGCGGGGTGGAGAAATCGATCAGCCCGAGCGAGGCGGCGCAGGCGCTCAGCCCGGATTGGCGCGCGAAACTCTCCGCCGTCCGCCGAGCTGCCATCCGGCTCGCAGAAGACGGGCAGATTTCCATTCTGCGCAAAGGCAAGCCGGTGCCGCCGAGCGAGGCCAAGGGCGTGATCCGCCTTTCGCTGCCGCGCAGCACTCCCATCTCCGAGACCTGATCACACGGAGCAAGATCAATGCAGACCTCGCTTCTCACCATGCCGCGCGACGCCTGGCGTCTGGCGCGTCCGTATTTCGTCTCAGAAGAACGCTGGCCCGCTCGCATCAAGCTAGCGGCCATTGTGGTGCTCAACCTCGCCATGGTCGGCATGGATGTGGTGCTGAATTTCTGGAACCGCGCCTTCTACAACTCGCTGCAGGACAAGGACTGGGGCAGCTTCATCGATCTGCTGCTAACGTGGCAGAGCGGGGAGAAGGGCTTCTTGCCCGGCTTCACCGGCATCGCGTTCCTCTATATCGGCGTCGCCGTCTACAGAACCTATCTGAACCAGTGGCTGCAGATCGAGTGGCGCACTTGGATGACCAAGCAACTGACCGCGGATTGGCTGGCCGATCGCGCCTATTACCGAATCGCGATGGCCTCCTCGTCAGAGGCCGGTGACACCAACGACAACCCCGATCAGCGTATTTCTGAAGATCTGCGCGACTATGTCGCCTCCACGCTGACGCTCTCGCTGGATTTTCTGTCCACCGTGGTCACCCTGTTCAGCTTCCTGTTCATCCTCTGGGGCCTGTCAGGCCCGGTGACGCTGCTGGGCGTGACGATACCAGGCTTCATGGTGTGGGCAGCTCTGGCCTACGCCGTGGTGGGGACGTGGCTGACGCATCTGGTCGGTCGAAAGCTGGTTAATCTCAGCTTCCGGCAGCAGCGGGTGGAGGCGGATTTCCGCTTCTCGCTGATGCGCCTGCGCGAGAACATTGAGGGCGTGGCGCTGTATGGCGGCGAGGAGCGCGAGGCGAAGGGGCTGCATCGGATGTTCACGGCGATCCGTGACAATTGGTGGCGAATCATGCAGCGCACCAAATTCCTCAACGCATTGGTGGCCGGATACGGCCAGATCTCAGCGATCTTCCCCATCGTCGTCGCCGCCCCGCGCTATTTCGCTGGCACGCTCGATCTCGGCGGCTTGACCCAGACAGCGGGTGCCTTCGGATCTGTGCAGGGTGCGATGTCCTGGTTCGTGACGACGTATCGTGAACTGGCGAACTATCGCGCCACCATCGACCGTCTGCTGCTGTTCCGTGACGCTATCGATGCGGCGCGGTCGAGCAAGGACGGGGTGAAAGAAGCTGAGGCGGCGGGCGTTGATTTCCGCATCGATGGGCTGAACATTCGTCTTCCGGACGGACGTGTGCTGCTCGAAACTGATTCACTGGTGCTGCATCGCGGCCGGTCAGTGGCATTCACCGGGCGCTCCGGCAGTGGAAAATCGACTTTGTTCCGCGCATTGGCCGGCATCTGGCCGTTCGGCACAGGCAGTGTGCAACCAGGTATCGGGACGAAATTGTTCCTGCCGCAACGCCCGTATTTCCCGCTTGGCACATTGCGCGAAGTGGTGAGCTATCCGTCGTCGCCGACCGCCTATGACGATGCCACGATCAAGACCGCTCTCGCGCAGGTCCATCTCGGCGAACTGGCCGAGGAACTCGGGCATACCGACAATTGGGCGCAGCGCCTGTCTGGCGGCGAGCAACAACGGCTGGCATTGGCGCGTGCGCTGCTGCTCAAGCCGGATTGGCTGTTCATGGACGAAGCGACCTCTGCCCTGGACAGCGACACCGAGACCGCGATGCTCAATGTGTTGAAGGCCGAGTTGCCCGCAACGACGATGATCTCGATCACCCATCGCAACTCCGTCGCTGCGCGGCAGGATGTGCGGATGGTGCTGGAAAATGGGGTGTTGGCGGGGTGATCCGGCGAGCCTAAGCAGGCGGTAACGCAGTCTGACGAGTATGGAGAACGGGGCGTTGCTGATATTCGGGCTGCGCGGAGAATGATGATGCAACCGCAAGCGACGCTCGACTGCGACACCATCGTGGTCAACTACAACACCGGCGAATTGTTGGTGGATTGCGTCCGCTCGGCGCTGGCGGCGGGTTCCGCACGCGTGATCGTGGTGGACAATGCCTCGCGCGACAACAGTCTCGACCTGATCGAGAACGCCTTTGCCGACAACGCGCAATTGCTGGTGATCCGCAACAGCGAGAATCTCGGATTTGCCGCCGCCTGCAATATCGGCATCGCGGCCTCCAATGCTGGCGCTCTGTTCTTCCTCAACCCGGACAGTGAAATCGCGTCCTCCGCCCTCGCCCGGCTGATGGAGGTTCTGGTTTCCAACGCCAAAATCGGCATGGTCGGCGGCTTCCTCTCCAACCCCGATGGCAGCGAGCAGCCGGGCGGACGGCGGGAATTCCCAACCCCCATCAACGCGTTCGCGCGCGCGTTCGGGCTGACAAAGCTCTTTCCTGGCCGATTCCCGGATTTCCGCCTCGAAACCACACCACTGCCCAAAGTTCCCACCGACATCCCGGCAATGTCCGGTGCGTGCATGCTGGTCAAACGCGCCGCAGTTGAGGATGTTGGCCCTTGGGATGCCGGATATTTCCTGCATTGCGAGGATCTGGATTGGTGCATGCGCTTTGCCCTCAAGGGCTGGCGGCTGGTCTTCGTGCCGGATGCGCCGGTCGTCCATGCCTGGGGACATGCGAGCAAATCGCGCAAAATCTTCGTCGAATGGCACAAGCATCGCGGGATGATCCGCTTCTACGGCAAGTTCTACCGCGACCGGTATTCGCTGCCGGTTTGGTGGCTGGTGGTCGCCGGGATTTGGCTGCGGTTTGCGCTGGTTGCCACCTATTTCTGGCTGCGGCAGCGCCTGGGCCGGTAGTGCATTTGCAAGGTCTCTGGTCTAAACCGGGCTCAACCCAAACCAATGGCAGCATGGCCCGATGACGACACCTCCGGAACTGTCCTGGTTGCCTGAGCCGCAGGCCTGGAGCGACTCACTCAAGGCATTGCCCGACACCGCCTCACCCGAGGCCTGGGCCGCCTTGGTGCAACTCGCCAACACGCGGCTTGATCTGATGAAGACCATCCAGATCGACAGACGCTTGGGCAAGCTCTTCCCCAATCCGCCTGCTGGCCTCGCCACCAAGCCGGTGAAGCTGGCCGTCCTCGGCTCATCCACACTCGATCATCTCGTCACCGGCATCCGCGCAGGCGGTCTGCGCCGTGGGTTGCACGTCTCGGTGGTGACCGGCGATTACGGCCAATACGCCGCCGAATTGATGAACCCGGCCAGCGAACTTCGCGCCGCCAAGCCCGACACGCTCCTGCTCGCCTTTGACGCCACGCACATCGTTGGTTCATTGGACCCCGCAAGCGACGCCGAGACTGTGAAAGCGTGGCTCAACAGTTTCTGCGAGCGGATGGTTGGCCTTTGGAGGATTGCACGCGGCGAAATGGGGGCCCGCGTGATCCAACAGGCCGCACTCCCCGTCTTCCACCGCCTCGTCGGCCACAACGAGCATCGTCTGCCCGGTGCCGCCGCCAACGTGATCACCCAGTTCAACCAACGCCTGCGCGATCTCGCCGATGCCGAGGGTGTGGCCGTGTTGGCGATTGACGATTGGGTGGCCGATGACGGTCTCACCGCGTGGCATGACCGCGTGCTTTGGCATCGCGCCAAACAGGAAATCCACCCCTCCGCAGCCCCGGTCTACGGCGATCTGGTCGGTCGTCTGCTCGCCGCCTGGCAGGGCCGCTCCGGCAAATGTCTGGTGCTCGACCTCGACAACACACTATGGGGCGGGGTCATCGGCGATGACGGTCTGGGCGGCATCGTGCTCGGCCAGGGCAGCGCGCTCGGTGAGGCGCATGTCGCCTTCCAGGGCTACGCGAAGGCGCTGACCCGGCGCGGGATTATCCTCGCCGTCTGCTCGAAGAACGACATCGCAAACGCGCTGGAACCCTTCGAGAAGCACGGCGACATGG
>CAITEF010000361.1 GCA_903891315.1 uncultured Rhodospirillales bacterium
CCGAGCAGTTGGGCCGAACGGTAAAGAATACAACTACTTACACTACAATCTTGAAGCCATCCTGTCAGTTGGGTATCGCGTAAGTTCCAAGCGGGCGACTGCTTTTCGCCAATGGGCCACACGCACGCTCAAGGACTACATCGTCCAGGGCTTCGCGATTGATGAAGCTCGACTCCGTGATGACCCCAAAGCTCTCAGGGAACTTGCTGCGCGAGTTCGTGCGCTTCGGTCGGATGAAAAGAACATCTATCAGGCGGTGCGAGACGTATTTGCCTTTTCGACATTAGATTATGACAAAGATTCCCCACAGGTCCGATCATTCTATGCCCGCCTGCAAGACAAATTTCTACACGCTGTAACTGTCATGACGGCAGCAGAAATCAAACTCGACAGAGCTGACCATCGAAAGCCGTCAATGGGCTTGCTTGATGTAAAGGGAGAATACCCAGTAAGGACAGATATAGATACCGGTAAAAATTATTTGAATGAAGATGAGTTATACGCTCTCCATATTCTTTGTGAGCAGTTTTTGCTTTTTGTTGAGTCTAAAGCTATTCGCGGCCAACAGCTAACAATGTCTCAACTTTCGTCGAAATTTGATGAGCTATTGCGTGTCCAAGGGCATGCCATTTTCACAGACTATAAGGATTACTTGGTCCAGAAAGCCAAAACCCACGCACACCGAGAATTTGATCTATGGCGAGATCGCGTGGCAAAACTCCCTCCTGAGCAGAAACGGCTCGCGTAACTTCCCTTCCACCGGCAATTGATGCGAACAGGAGATCTTAATGGCGCGCGCACCACGGCCATTCACCTTCACGTTGACGCCTAGCGAAGTCGCAGAGATGGAAGCCCCGTCCGGACAGGGTGGACATCAATCTCTGCATGCACGCATCCGTAGTGAGCTAGCGGGAGGTCCAGCCGTCACATTTGATGATGAAGAGATGGGCGAACTCATCCGATACATGACCCAATATGGATCAGGCGGTTTCCAGGGCCGCCTGCGTCGCGCGTTTATTCGATCGCTGTGCGAGCAGATCGGTGCACGTCCCATCTAAACGGCGGAATACGGTGACAACCCGAAAGCGGTGATTGGTAGACTTTACCATGCCGATCACCGCCTCTATCGACCATTCATCCTTTCGATACATGGGCAAAACTTGGTCAAGCCAGACGACGCGCGCGCCAGCCGACATGCCAGCCGCAAGTGAGCGCATCACCACATTTCGCTTTACCATCGTCGTCTGATAGCGCTCGGCGTCCTCTACGCTGTAGGGCGGGTCCGCCAGAACCAAGTCATAGGTGTGAAGCGGAACGGAAGACAGATCGTGAGCATCGGCATGCCAATCCGGCTTCATTGCAGGGTTGCAGTCAACTGTATCGCCCGGCATCGCGGCCAAATCCACTTTCCCGCTAAACACATGCAACACGCGCTTTCGGTCGGGGAAAAGTGACGCAACTCGCTTGAGATATCCAGCAGGGTAGCCGCCGTAATATCCGGACTTTACCCGGTAGTCGTTGCCCATGATCCAAGTGCCAACGACTCGACCGTCTTCTGCGACATACAAGCTTCGTGGGAATCCAGTAGTGCGGCAGTAGTTTCTGATTCGGTCTTCCCAATCCATGACACCCTCCCAGATAGAGGGCGATCGTGCGATTTAGTTAGGCGGCTTGTACACCCACAATCGTACATGGCTGCATTGCGCGCCGTACATGCCAGCTTAGGTCACGCACGTATATAGATGCCATTGGTTTGAGATCACGATTCGTGAGATTTCTGGCGTCGTTTTCTTAAAAAGGCTCGATAAATTTGGAAATGTTGCGGTTAAAATCTGATTGACACTATCAATGTTCAGTTTTCCTGCAAATTTATATTTTTTCATTGTTCCGTTTGCGTCCTTCGAATTAATTTCGATAAATGGCACTAAACCGGATATTGACCGCCCGTAGACCCCATTGAAAGTTACGGTTGCCGGGTTTGTGCCATTGTCCACGAGCACCAGTGTCTGATCAGGTATCTGGAGAGTCCCAGGAATGGGGATTTGCAACACGGATGACGTGCGCCAATCAGTCCCTGAAATCGCCGCCATCTGCGACCAAAGTGTTGCCCAATGAACCTTTCCAAACGTCAAGCTGCTTGTGTAGTAAATTCCGTCTGTTTTTTTGCAATCTGACGCCAGATTTTTTCCAGATTTATTGTTTTCTCCAAAATTATTGATAGAGTTCAGATAATTCGCGAGTTTTTGAACACTTCCGGCCCGAATTTTGTCCAGCGTCTCCGTTCCGATCAGTCTACGACACGCGTCGGGCAACTCGGTCCATTTCTGATAGGTGGCCGTGTCCGATGTCAGCGCCTGCCTGAATGCCGTATCAACCTTGGCGAGGAATGTGTTGCTGCTGGCATCGGGTAGCTGCCTGCCGCTCTCGGCGTCGATGTAATCGCTGTCGCTGAATACCCTCAAATTAAGCGGTGTATTTGCGTCTTTTCCAATGAAGTAAGATTGTGGAACCAACAGGATGGTGGCCACCTCGTAAGGTTGATCAATCAATGCACGCCCAGAGTGTCCCTGTAATGCAGCACCGATACGGACGGATAAAACATTGTCGACCTCACGGGCAACCGATAGTTTGGTATTGTAGTCGCTGCCAGCGGATGTATCGATTGTCGCCGCCACATTAGAAAATGCGCCACCTATCGAAAGGCCTTGGACCACGCCGGAAAGGGCCGCGCTGAAGGCCCGGGCGACCGCTGCCGATTGTTGAGACATTGCGCGTTCAATGTTATCTGTCGCTACAATTGGGACAACGACGGGAACATTTTCGTATTCGCTATAGTTTTGACTGTCTAACTCAGGTATGGACTGCTGTTGGTACTGATTTTCAGAAAAAAATGCAATATCGGAGCGGATATTATACGCCAGATAGGGTCGATCCGATTGCATCGTCAGCCGCAGACGCACCAGGTACGGCACATAACCCTTGCGAAGTGCGGCATTGACCACTTCGCGATTTTCTAGAACCGTTGCTTCGAAGAACGATTTGGCGGCTTGCATTGCCAGGAGCGGATCGGTTCCCAATGTCGGCAGAGAACCCAACGTGGGCACTGAGGTAATCGGATAGCTCGGCGCAGTTGGAGAACTGATGGGCGCCCCGGCCGTCAAGCTGTCGGTTTTCGATCCGGTGGACGGAGCGGATGGAGCACCTGCGGTTAGCGCCTGGGTTTGCGTGCTCGTCGAACTCGTTCCCGGAAAATTTGCCTGGATCGAAGCCCCGATCTGGCTGAGCGATGTCTGCCCGGCCTGATAGATCACCGGAAGCACAGCCTTGACGGCGTCGTCCCCGCTCAACGTGAACTTTGGCTGCAAGGCATCGGCAATATCCGCCCATGGCGTCACGCTCGTCACGGTCACCAGCAGTTTGCCAACATCCGCTTGAGAACTGACATGTGTCGGTTTCCACGTATCTGGAGTGCAGCCTCCTAGGGCAAGGATTGCAATCAGACCAAGCCGAACACGGTTGTTGTTATAATTTGGCATCTTCCGCTCCGAGTTTGATCTCGGAGCGACGGTATGGCGAACGTTACATTTTCGTCAATGGATCCTCCCATGCACAAATTGCGTGTACGGTGCCCATCCTCGCCCACCGGATCGATTCTTCGGCACAGAGTCACCCGGCTGTCACTTTTCGTCCACGCCGGGCTGTGATTTAACCGTCATTGGTCAAGCGAACGGTTCAGTCCGCTCCCAACAGACAGGATGACGTCTCATTTCTGACCTTCGCTCACCGGACGAGGGCCTATGGAAGCGCGTTGCACGGCGGGTGCGACGTGAGAAACCACCTATTTCTGAGCTTGAAGCCCTAAAACTCGGTCATGCGCCGAAGAAACTGCGCTGGATAGATCGTACTTTCCCTCACCGGCAGATCCTGATCCGAGGTGCCGAGCGCACACATGCGATCCATTTCGGCCAGCGCCTGCAAATCGGTGTGGTCTCTGTGGTGATCATCAGCGTGCTCGCCAGCGCCGCGATGACCGTCGACGCCGCCTGGAGCCGATATCAGGCAGCGCAAATGGCGAGCGAAATGGACGAGCTGCGTTCGACGGCGAAGCTGGAGGCGGATCGCGCGGCGCAGGATCACGCCCTATTGAACCGGCTGAGCAGCGAGCTGTCTGACCGCATCGCCGAGCGTGACAAGATCGCCAACGACCCCGCCCGCAACGGCCAGAACCTCGCCGAGCGTCAGGCCGAGATCGACCGTCTGATGGCCGCGCGTGAATCCGCGATCCAACACGCGCTCGACGAACGCGCCCGCGTTGCCGCCGAGCGGGATTCCGCCATTGTTGAGCGTGACGCAGCGCTTGCCGCCAATCGCGACCTGTTGGCACGGCTGGATGATCAGGCGAGCAAGACGATTGCGGAAATCCAGAAGATCATCGCCTCCACCGGGCTGGACATCAACCGCTTGGCTCCCGTCAAGCCTCCTGCCAAGGAAGATCGCAACGCACCGCGCGGCGGCCCGTTCATTCCCTGGTTCGGCGGGCATTCCGCCAATGAGCCGAAATCATCGCCGACCAATGACGAGATGGCCCCGAAAGTGACCAATATCGTCGCCGGCATCGACCGGCTTGGCCAACTGCGCCAGCTTCTCGCCCATTTGCCGCTGAGCACGCCGGTCGGACAAGTGGAGGTGTCGAGCCGGTTTGGCTATCGGGTCGATCCGTTCAACGGGCAGATGTCTCTGCATGAGGGCGTTGATTTGCGTGGCGCGCAGGGTACTCCAATCTATGCCACCGCTGAGGGTGTGGTGACGGTGGCCGAGCGGAAGCCGGACTATGGGACGATGGTGGAGATTGATCACGGCTATGGTCTGGTCACCCGCTACGGCCATCTGTACCGGATCATCGTCAAACCAGGCGACCACGTCGCGCTGCATCAGCAGATCGGCACAATGGGAGCAACCGGGCGTGCGACCGGGGTGCATCTGCATTATGAAACCCGCGTTAACGGACGTGCCCGCGACCCGATCAATTTCATCAAGGCGGACCACTATGTTCTTGAAAAACACCCCCAAACCGACTCCCGCGACAACCCCAAGCAAAACGGTGGCTGAAACTCCCATGAGCCAGACTCGCACAGGCAAGGCGCCTTCCATCATCAGCGCAGACATGAGCATCCGTGGCGATCTCAATGGCGGCGGCGATCTGCAGATCGAAGGCAAGGTCTTCGGCAAGATCGATGTCGGGCATCTCGTTGTCGCCGAGGGCGGTTCGGTGGAGGGGGAGATCATCGCCAAGGCGGTGCGGATTTCCGGCCAGATGGTTGGCTCGATCCAGGCTGGCTCGGTGACGCTGACGCCGACTGCGCGTGTGCAGGGCGACATCCACCACGACGTGCTTGCCATCGAGGCCGGTGCGCAGCTGGAAGGCCAGTGCAAGCGCAACAGTTCGAGCTCGGCCAACAAGCTGCTCACTGGCCCGACGCTGGGCTCGGCACAGTCAATCGCGTCTCCGAACTAAGAAGCACCGCCGCAATTTCCCCTCGCCGTTCTGCGTAAATGATCAGTTGCTAAATTCAGCAACTCGGCCAAGAATGCGCAAAAAAGAACGGTGGGGGGCTTATGCCGACTGAATCAACGACAATTTCCCAGGGCTGGAGCGAACAGCGCGACGGAATGCATGTCGATTGGGACGTGCCCATCGTGATGGATGACGGCCTGGTTCTCCGCGCCGATATCTTCCGCCCGATTGCCCCCGGCCAATATCCTGTTCTGTTGAGCTACGGCCCCTATGCGAAGGGCTTGTCGTTCCAGGAGGGCTATCCCTCAGCCTGGAATCGGATGGCGGACAAGCATCCGGATGTGACGGCGGGCTCGTCCAATCTCTACCAGAACTGGGAAGTCGCCGACCCGGAGAAATGGGTGCCGGAGGGCTATATCTGCCTGCGCGTCGATAGCCGCGGTTGCGGCCGTTCGCCGGGGTTCATCGACCATTTCTCGCCGCGCGAGACGCAGGATTTCTACAACTGCGTCGAATGGGCGGGCGTGCAGCCTTGGTCGAATGGCAAGGTCGGCCTCTCGGGGATCTCCTATTACGGTATCAACCAATGGCACGTCGCCTCGATGCAGCCGCCGCATCTGGCGGCGATCTGCGTGTGGGAAGGCTCGGCAGATTGGTATCGCGACATGACGCATCATGGAGGGATTCTGTCCACGTTCTGGGCGAACTGGTACGATATGCAGGTGAAAACCGTACAGTACGGCCTGGGCGAAAACGGCCCGCGCTCGAAGGCGACCAACCAGTTGGTTTGCGGCGACGAGACGTTTGACGAGGCGACCTTGGCCGCCAATCGCTCGGATTTCCGCAATGAGATCCTCGCCCATCCACTCGATGACGACTATCACCGCGCCCGCTCGCCCGATTGGTCGAAGGTGAATGTGCCGATGCTGACCTCGGCGAATTGGGGCGGGCAAGGGCTGCATCCGCGCGGCAATTTCGAGGGTTTCGTGCGGGCGGCGTCTGGCGAGAAATTCCTCGAAGCGCACGGCATCGAGCATTGGACGCACTACTACACCGATTACGGTCGCAATCTGCAACTGCGCTTCTTCAACCGCTATCTGAAGGGTGAAACCACCGCCTGGGCCGACGCACCGCCTGTGCTGCTCCAGGTGCGTCACGTCGACAAATTCGTCGAACGCTCCGAGGCGGCATGGCCGATCCCGCGCACGCAATGGACGAAATTCTATCTCGATCTGGCGGGCGACAGCCTTTCCACCGCCACGCCTTTTGGTGCGCAGACCCGCGCCTTCGACGCAATGGGCGACGGCGTGACGTTCCTCACCGCCCCGTTTGCTGTTGAGACCGAGATCACCGGGCCGATGGCCGCCAAGCTGTTTGGCTCGTCGAGCACGTCGGATGCGGACATGTTCCTGGTGATCCGCGTCTTCACGCCAGATCTGAAGGAAGTTGTCTTTCAGGGTGCCATCGATCCGCACACTCCGATCGCCCAAGGCTGGTTGCGCGCCTCACATCGCAAGCTGGACCCTGTGCTATCCGAGCCGTATCGCCCCTATCACACGCATGACGAGAAACAGCCCCTTACGCCGGGCGTTCCGGTCGAGTTGGATGTCGAAATCTGGCCGACCTCGATTGTGGTCCCGGCTGGGTATCGCGTTGGGCTCTCAGTACGTGGGCGCGATTACGAATACGCGTTCAGCGGCGGCAAATTGTCGAACTTCAAGAACGAGTTGCGCGGCTGCGGCCCGTTCCTCCACGACGACCCGCGCGACCGTCCGCCGGAGATTTTCGGCGGCGTCACCACACTGCACGCCGATGACGCGCACCGGCCTTACGTGCTGCTGCCGATCATTCCGAACCATTGAGCGTCTGGCGGGTTTCTCCCGCTTCATGAAACCAAACAAGAAAGGGGACCAACAAGATGAACACCTCACGCCGCACTCTTCTGAAAGCCACCGCCGGTGGCATGGGCATCGCACTCACCGGTGCGGGTCTGAGCCACTCCGCGCAGGCCGACACGCCGATCAAGATCGGCTTTCTGACCGTCAAGACCGGCCCGCTCGCCTCGGGCGGCATCCAGATGGAGCAGTCGCTGCTGCTTTATCTGAAGGAGCGCGACTACACACTGGCCGGGCGCAAGGTTGAACTGATCACCAAGGACACCAACGGCGTTCCCGCCACCTCGCGCACCAAAACGCAGGAATTGGTCGAGCAGGACGGCGTTCAGGTGATCATCGGCCCGCTGGCCGCCTTCGAGGCACTGGCGATTGATGACTACACACAGTCCAAGAAAATGCCGATCATGTCGGTGGCCGCGGCTGAGGACATCACCCAGCGCCATCCCGACCCGTATTTCGTACGCTGCACGTCCTCTTCGGCGCAGTGCTCGCACCCGATGGGCGATTATGCTGCGAAGGTTCTGGGCTACAAGCGCATCGCGGTGATCGCCGACGACCTCGCCTACGGTCATGAGCAGCTCGCAGGCTTCACGCGGGTGTTCGAGGACAATGGCGGCAAGGTTGTGCAGCGCCTGCTGCCGCCGCTGAACGCGCCGGATTACGGCACCTATATCGCGCAGATCAAAAACAACGTCGACGCGATCTACATGGCGTTCGCGGGTTCGAACGGCTTCCGGTTCACCAAGGCGTTCTTTGAATATGGCCTTGGCGGCAAGATCCCGCTGATCGGCGGCATGACGGCGATGGACGAGGCGATCCTGAACCAGACCGGCGACGACGCGCTCGGCATCATCACCGCCTGTTACTACTCGGCCCAGCTCGACACGCCTCTGAACAAGTCTTTCGTCGCGGCCATGCAGAAGGAATACAAGATCGATCCAGGCTATTACGGCGCAGGCACCTACATCTCAGCCGCCGTGCTGGAAGCTGCTCTGAAATCGGTGGGCGGCAAGATTGAAGACCATGACGCCTTCCTCAAGGCACTGCGCAACAACGTGGTGCAGGACACTGTCCGCGGCCCGGTGAAGTTTGACGAGTTCGGCCAAGTGGTCGGCAATGTCTATATCCGCAAGGTTGAGAAGAAGAACGGTAAGCTGGTGAACACCGTGATCAAGACTTACGAAAACGTCAGCCAGTTCTGGACCTACGGGAAAGACGCGTTCCTCGCCCAGCCGGTCTATACCCGGGATTATCCGGTGTACAAGAATTTGGAGGGCTAAGGCTCCTTTGTTCGTCATTGCGAGGAGCAAGGCGACGACGCAACCCAGGGATCGCGTCTTGGGATTCCTGGGTTGCTTCGCTTCACTCGCAATGACGGCGGATTCGAAAGCTTGAGATGCGTACCGAACTCGTCACCATCGAAACCGACACGTTGCCGCTCGACGGTGCATGGCATCTCCCCGAGCCGGAGACGCCGATCATCGGGGCCGTGCTGCTGTTCCACGGCAATACGATGAATTTCTACACCGGCGCACCGCGTTTTCTGCCGCCAGCACTCACGCGGATGGGATTCGCCTGCCTCGCCTTCAACCGGCGTGGACACGACATTCTCTCGATCCGCGACAGTCGCGCCGCCGAGGGGGCTGCGTTTCAGCTCACCCATCAGGCGATCGCCGACAACCGTTATGCCGCTGCCTGGGTCGCCGAGAAAGGCTTCCCCAACCCGGTGATCATCGGCCACTCGAATGGTGGCATGCTCGCCGTCCAACACGTGGCGGATCACCCAAACACGCCTGCAATGGTGCTGCTCTCAGCACATCTCGGCGGGCGTGATCAGGTCCGGCTGTCCAGTCTGGCCGGGCTGATGTGTGGCGATCAATATGAGGAAATTGCCGCCCGCGCCCATCGTCTGGTCGCCGAGGGCAGGGGGGACGAGCTGATTCTGATGCCTGGCTGGTGGTATGTCTCCACCGCGGCTGCTTTGGTGGACCGGATGGGGCAGATGCCGGAGATTTTGACTCTGGCACCGCAGATCCGCTGCCCGTCGCTCTACGTGGTGGGCGATGTCGAATCGCCGGTGATTTATCCCGCTGAGGAATTTGCGGGCCGTACCGCTGGGCCCTGTCGCGCGGTGATCGTGGAGAATTGCGACCATTTCTACAAAGGCCGAGAGGCCGAGGTGACCCGGGTGGTCGCCGATTTCCTCGCGCAGACATTGCGTGCGTAGGACGACAATTCCGAAGGAATTTACCTCCTACACAGCTTGATCCTGGCCCTTGCCGATGTCGCGCTAACATGAGACGGTCTCGCTTGGAATCGGCGCCATCAAGACGCCAGCAAACCAGGGGAAACCAGCCATGATCCTGTCACGTCGCTCCGTAATGGTCGGCACCGCGCTTGCCGCCGCCACCCCGCTTCGCTTCGCCCGTGCCGACGACACCATCAAAATTGGTGGTATCGTCCCCATCACCGGGCCTGCGGCTGAGGCGGGCAAGTTCATGCAGAACGGTGCCGCGATGGCGCTGGAGAAGATCAACGCCGCTGGTGGCGTGCTCGGCAAGAAGCTGGAATGGGTGATCGAGGACGACGCGACGACCAATCCGGGCGCGGTTCTCGGCTTTTCGCGTCTGGTCAGCCGCGGCGACTGCATCGCCTATACCGGCTCGATCCGCTCGACGCAGGTGCAGGCGATTTCGCCGGATGTGGTCAAGGCTGGCAAGCCGGTGATGTTTGGCGGCACCAATCCGGGCCTGACCCAGGCCGGCAATCCGTGGCTGTTCCGCTGCCGTCCGAACGACAACTATTCGGCGCGCGTGATCTCGGATTACGGCGTAAACACGCTGAAGAAGACGAAATGGGCGATCATCCACTCCACCGACGCGTTCGGCACCGGCGGCAAGGATGCGCTGGTGGAAAACCTCGGCAAGCTCGGCATCACCCCGGTGCTGGTCCAGGGCTACACCAACCAGCAGACCGACTTCACCCCGGTGGTGCTCGCGGTCAAGCAGGCCAATCCGGATGTGGTCAGCTCGTATTTCACCTTCGAGAACGATCTGGGCATCTTCGCCCGCCAACTGCGCCAGCTTGGCGTGACGGCGCCGTGGGTGGGCTCGCCGTCGATCATCAACACGACGGCACTCAACCTGGCCGGGCGCGCGCTGTTCGGCACTTACGGCATCGCCGACTACACGCCCGATGCCTCGCCGGAAGCGACTGCCTACGCCACCGAATACGTCAAGCGCTACAAGGCCAATCCGGACAACCAGAGCACCTGGATCTATGACGGTCTGCTGATCCTGGCCAACGCGATCAACACCGCCAAGAGCAGCGATCCGCAAGAAATCCGCAAGGCGCTGATCGCGGTCAAGGGCTACAAGGGCACCGAAGGCACCTATAATTTCGACGAAAAAGGTGACGGCCTGCGTGGCTACAACGTGGTGCGCAACGAGAACGGCAAGATCGTTTTCGATAAGCGCATCGATTTCAAAGACTGAGTGATGTCTCGTCATTGCGAGGCGGCGTAGCCCGCGTGGCAATCCAGGGGCCATCAGCCCACGACTTCGACTTCTGGATTGCCACGCTACGCTCGCAATGACGGTTTATTAGGAAACAGCCCCCCGACATGGCGATCTTTCTGCAATTGCTGTTCACCGGCCTGGGCATTGGCGCGATCTACGCGCTGGTGGCTTTGGGCTTTGTGTTGCTGATCCGGGCTGCCAGCGTGGTGAACTTTGCCCAGGGGCAGTTCGCCATGGTGGGGGCCTATATTCTCGTCGTCGGCGTCAACGTGCTGGAACTGCCCTATCTGCTGTCGATGGCGATTGCCGTTGTGCTGATGGCGGTCTTCGGCATCGTCTTCGCCGCCACCACCTATTGGCCGCTGCGCCATCGCGGTGGTCTGCCGGTGATTATCTCGACCATCGGGGCGTCGATCTTCCTGGAAAACATCGTGCTGTTTCTCTACGGCCCGAGCCCCGAAGTGCTGCCCGGCCTGTTCGACAGCCCCGGCATTCAGATCGGTGAAGTGTTCATGGACAGCCAGTATCTCTCGATCCTGGTCGCGGCCACCCTGCTGGTGGTGCTGCAATATCTGATCTTTGAGAAGACGCTGCTCGGCAAGAAGCTGCAGGCGACCAGCCAGGACAAGGAAATGGCGAGCCTGCTCGGCATTCCGGTGGCCTTCATGATCCTGTTCACCTTCGCCTATAGCGCGATGCTGGGCGGAATTGCCGGGATGCTGGTGGCCCCTGTGCTGTTCGTCTCGGTCGGCATGGGTGGGCTGATCGCGCTCAAGGCGTTCGCCGCCAACATCATTGGCGGCTACGGGTCGATCCCTGGGGCTATCCTGGGTGGGCTTTCGCTCGGTGTGGCTGAGACGCTGGGAGCCTCCTACATCTCCGTGCCTTACAAGGACGCGTTCGCGTTCGCCATGTTGCTGATGTTCCTGATGGTTCGACCACAGGGGCTGTTCGGCGAGAAGATTTCGGAGAAGGCCTGACATGTCGGTCAACTTGGCCTCTGCCCGCCTCTGGCGCGGAGTTCCGCAAGCCATTGCCGCGATCATCGCGGTGGTGGCACTCGCTTTCGTGGTGCCTGCTGACGGGTATTACCTCAACATCCTGATGCAAGCCGTCACCTATGCCATCGCGGTATCCGGACTCGTGGTGGTGCTGGGCTATTGCGGGCAGATCTCCATCGCCCAGGCCGCATTCTTTGGGCTCGGGGCCTATGGCGTGGCGATCGGCATGGTCGATTTCCACCTTGGCTTCTTCCCGGCTTGGCTCTGCGGGATCGGGGTTGCGGGCATACTCGGCTTGATCCTCGGCCTCGGTTCGTTGCGGCTGGGCGGGCATTATCTGGCGATGGTGACGATCAGCTTCCAGCAGATCCTTACCTTGTTCCTCACCAATTGGCTGTCATTCACCCACGGCCCTGACGGTATTCGCGACATTCCGCGCCCCAGCCTCGGCCCTATCAGCTTCGCCGGTGGCCATGCTTTCCTCGCATTGTGCATGGTCACGCTGGTGATCGTCACGTTGGCGGTCTGGCGCTTGAAGACCGGGCGGCTCGGGCGGGCGATGCAAGCGGTGCGCGACAATGAACTCGCCGCCAGCACCTGCGGGATCGACGTGTTCGGCACCAAGGTGATCGCCTTCGGCCTCTCGGCGGTGCTTGGCGGCATTGGTGGCGGGCTGTTCGCTGGTGGGTTCCAGTATATCTCGCCCGATCAGTTCAGCTTCGGTGAGAGCATCGTGCTGCTCACCATGGCTCTGCTCGGCGGTGTGCAATCGCCGTTCGGGTCGCTGGTTGGCACGTTGGTGCTCATCATCCTCCCGGAATGGCTGCGCTTCCTGAAGCAGATCTATCTGGCGGTCTATGGTGCTGCCGTCATCCTGATCATGGTCTTCCTACCAGACGGCCTGTGGGGCCTGATGCTGGATCGGGTGCGCAAGCGCGCCAAGCCGATCCTGGGCGAGGTCGAGAAACTGCCGCTGCTGACGCAGACCGGGCAGGAAAGTGCGGAGATCGTGCTGGAGGTGAAGGAACTCGCCAAGCATTTCGGTGGTCTCAAGGCGCTGGACGGCATTTCGCTCAAGGTCCGCCGCGGCTCGGTGCATGCGCTGATCGGGCCGAACGGGTCGGGCAAGAGCACGTTCATCAACGTCATCACCGGCCTTTACAAGCCGACGGCGGGTCAGGTGCTGTTTGCCGGCCAAGACATCACCCACGAGCAGCCGCATCTCCGCAACCGCGCGGGACTAGCGCGTACCTTCCAGAACATCCGTGTTTGGCGCGGCATGACGGTGCTGGAGAACGTCATGGTCGGCGGCGAGCGGCCGGGCAATGACGTGGCGGAGGATGCCGCCCTTGTTGTCGAGCGTGCGCTGGCGGCGTTGGATTTCGTGGGGCTGCGCGGGGATGCGCACCGGATGGTGGGCGATTTGTCCTACGGCCATCAGCGCTATGTCGAGATCGCCCGCGCCCTTGCCGCCACGCCGAAGACGCTGCTGCTCGACGAACCGGCGGCTGGTCTGAATCTGACCGAGAAGCACGAACTCGGCGAATTACTGCGTCGCCTGAAAGGCCACGGCCTGACCATTCTGATCATCGATCACGACATGAAACTCGTCGAACAGGTCGCCGACCACATCACCGTGCTGAATTTCGGACGCCGGATCGCCGACGGTCTGCCGAGAGAGGTGCTCAACCATCCCGACGTGATCGCCGCTTATCTCGGTGAGCCGCAGGAAGCAGCAGGAGTTGTGGCATGAGCCTGCTCGAAATCACCAACCTCACCGCCCGTTACGCCTCCGCCGCCGGTGACGTGCTCAAGGGCATCAATGTCTCGGTGGAAGAGGGCGAGATCGTCACGTTGCTTGGTGCCAACGGGGCCGGGAAAAGCACGACGTTGCGCTCGATTTCCGGGTTGGTGCCGTTCACCTCGGGCACGATCACCCTCAACGGCCAGAGCCTGTTGGGCCAGGGTGTCGAGGCGATCGCACGGCTTGGCGTCTCGCACGTGCCGGAAGGGCGGCGGGTGTTTCCCGGCCTGACGGTGACCGAGAACATCATGCTCGGTGCGTCAAACCGGAAGGGTGTGAGCCGGGCTGAGATGATGCGGGAAGTCGACGAGAAATTCGATCTGGTCCCCGATCTGATCCGCCTGAAGGACGCGCTGGGCTGGACGCTGTCGGGCGGGCAATTGCAGATGGTCGCCGTCGCGCGCGGCCTGATGGCAAAGCCGCGCGTGCTGTTGCTGGACGAGCCGTCGCTCGGTCTTGCACCGTTGATTGTCCAGCAAGTGTTCAAGATCGTCGCCGAAATCCGCAAGCGCGGCACCACAGTGCTGCTGGTCGAGCAGAACGCCAACGTGGCGCTGTCGGTGGCGGATCGGGGCTATGTGCTGGAGACCGGGCGTGTGCTGGTGAGTGGCAAGCCGAAGGATCTGTGGAACGATCCGCAGGTGCGGGCGGCGTATTTGGGTGGGCATGCGATTGCGTGAAGGACCAAACTTGAACCGCTGCTCCCCCGGCGCATAGTCTGCGCATGACGTTATTGGAGCATCCGATGCGCACGCAAATCTTTCCGCTGCCTGCATACGACCACGCTTCGTCTCGGAAGCCGGTTACTTTGTCGCTCAATGAGGACCTGGTAGCACGAGCGCGTGGCCTGACGCGCAACCTATCAGCGACCGTCGAAGAGTTACTCGCCGGGTTTGTGGCGGCCGAGCAGGCGCGCAAACGGGAAAACGATGCGGAATTGGAAGTGGTGATTGACGCGCTCAACGCGTTGCATGCCAAGCACGGTTTATTGTCTGACGAATTTCCTCCGAATTTCTGAGTCAGCATGCCGCAATTCGCTGTCTATCGCGCGCCAAGGCGAAATCCAGACATACCGTTCGTATAGCAGATTCAGACATCACGCCTGGATCGATCATCTGTTCGAGTGGTGATGCCATTGGTTCGGGTAGAGCCTGCGAGCCCGCCTGATAACGATCTGACCCCGCGTTTCGTCGTTCAGAATATCAGTGTCTTTGCAGATCCGATGAACATCACAGCGTTGCACTTGCGCCAACTCGGTGTTGTCCTCGAAATCCTTGCCGATCCCGATCAGGACCGCATAATCCGCGCTATCGACGAGTTGATCAGCCGTGCCTAACCCCCACGCTGCCGATCCGCCCGGAACGCCTCTTTGATGTGGCTCTCAAGTGCCTCGGTGATCGCCGGATTCGCCGCCCGTCCGCGCAGCATCAGAATGGCAAACTCTGGCAGTTCCGGCAGCCCCTCGTCGTTGCGCATCGGACGTAGGCCCTCCGGCAGCCAGGAGATCGTCGAGACCGTCACGGCGAGCCCCGCCAGCACCGGCGCGTGCGATCCCGCCTGCGACGCCGAGGTGTAGGCCACCCGGTATGGCATCCCGGCCCGCTCCAACGCGCCAAGCGCGGCTGCGCGCCAGGAGCAGTCCTCGCTCGCCAACGCCACCGGCAGCGGCGAGCGCCGGTGGGGGGCATAGCGGTCCGAGGTGATCCAGCACAGCGGCCCCCGCCAGAGTTCCACTGCCTCCCAATGCCGCGGCTCATGGCCCTCTGACAACAGAGTGAGATCAAGCAATCCGTCCTTCAGCCGATGCACCAACTCGCTGGAAGGCGCGCAGACCACATCCACCTCGACGGCGGGATGGCTGTCGGCGAAGCGGCGCAGCAAAGGCGGCAGATAGCGCAGCGCGTAATCGTCGGGCGTGCCAAGCCGCACCACACCGCGCAGTTCCGGCTCGCGGAAATTCCGCCAGATCGTCTCGTTGAGTGCGAGCAGTTCGCGCGCGCGCTCCAGCAGGAATGCCCCGTGCGCGGTGAGCTGCACCGTGCCGCCCTTGCTGCGCACCAGCAGGCGCTGGCCGAGCGTCTGTTCGAGACGCTGGATCTGCATGGAAACTGCCGATTGCGAGCGTCCAACCCGCTCGGCCGCGCGGGTGAAGCTGCCCTCCTCTGCGATGAAGGCAAAGGTGCGCAACAGGTCAGGCTCGATAATCCCGGGGTTTTGCATGGTTATCAGAATTTCTGATTTCTCTTATCCGTGCAATTTGTTTTCGTGATGCAAAGCGTCAGAGCAGTGTCGCGCTGTCATCCTATGGAGGGGAAGATGGTCGCCGTTCGTTCGCTAGCCTCGCTTTCGTTGTCGTTGCCAGTCATCCGGCGCGCCGATCTGCGCGCGCAGGTGCTGCTCGCATGGCGTATTCTCTCAACCCGTCAGCATCTGAAAGAGATGGACGCGCGGATGTTGAAAGATATCGGGATCAGCCGGTCGCAGGCGATGTATGAAGCGAACCGACCGATCCGCGATCTGTTGAACTGATCGTTACTCACCCAGCACCCGATACAGCGCGGCCATATCGCGGATCACGATATGGCCGCCATCGGTGCCGATAATCTCGGCATCCCGCCATACCTTGAATTGCTTGTTCACGCTTTCCCGCGTTGCTGCCACCAGATTGGACATGTCGCGCTGCGAGAGCCGGATTTCGATCCGCACACCGGTTTCGAACGGCGTGCCGTAATCTGCGGCGAGCTTGAGCAGCATTCGCGCCATTCGGCCCGGCAGATCGAGCAACGCAAGCTCCTCCAGTGCTGCCGATGTCCGCCGCAATCGGTCGCACAGCACGCCCAGGATCCGCTCCACCAGACCTTCGTGGCGGGTCAGGAATGGCAAGAAGAAGCGACGCTCGATCACCATCACCACCGTATCTTCGACGGCGACCGCGTCGGCACTGCGCGGTCTGCCATCGAGCAGTGCGATCTCGCCGACGATCTCACCGGGGCCGATGACGTTGAGCGTGATCTCGCGCCCGTCGGCGGAGGTGGCACCGACGCGGATCAGCCCGCTCATCACCGCGAGCATGAAGCTGCCGGGATCACCCTTGGCAAAGATGAGCATGCCGCGCGTCAAGCGGCGTTCGAGCGCGTTGGCAAGCAACTCGTCCATCTCGGCCGGTCGTAGCTGCGCGAAAAAGGGGCTGCCCAGCAGCACCTCTCTGCGCATCGTCGCCAACATCCGTGGCGACGTCCGGGGTGGTTTCGCCATACTCAGTGGGCGGTCTCGGAGAGCCGGGATGCTGAGGCACCTGCACGCGGTGCGCCCTCGTCCATGATGCCGGTGTCACCGAATGGCCGGATCTGGCCCTCGCGCAATTCGGGCCATGACGGTGCGCGCCGGAAGCCGGGTTGGCGCAACGGCAATGCAAGCAGATGCTCTCCTTCAAGCACCATCCAGCCACGCGCATCGAGCGCTTCGGCGGCGGACTCCAATTCGTCCCGGCTGAAGCGCGCGCTGAGCGCCTCGCGCACCGCGCGCCACGACGTTACCTGCCAACACATGTCCAGCAGCGCCGCTTCAGCACCGATCAGTGCGATTGTCTCCTGGGCGAACCCATGCCGTTCATCATGCACCACGATCTGTCCCCCATTTTGGGTCATCCACAGCGCGCTTTCGCTGTGGTGCCGCCGCCACGCCTGGTAGGCGGCTTCGGCTGGGGCAGTGTAAGACGGAACGTCGTCGAGCGCATCTGACCGCATGATGAAATGATACGCGATTTTGCGGACTGATTCCTCACCGAACGGATAAATGAACCGATACGCTGGCAGCGGGTCGAGGGTGACGCCGAAACTTTCAGGCTCGCGCTGGAACGGGCTGAACCGGTCGGCGCGGGCGCGATAGAAGCCGCCGGGCGGCTGC
>CAITEF010000362.1 GCA_903891315.1 uncultured Rhodospirillales bacterium
GGCATTGACCGGAAAAATCTTCTCCCATACCCATCTTACCGAACGTTAAGATACAAGTTGACATTTTTCTCGGGTTTCGTAACCAATAGCAAAAGGGATAAATTTGGGGGATAGACTGGTGTCTTTGATCAAGAATCATGCCTATCGGACGGTTTGGACAAAAGTTGCGAATTCGAAAATTTATTCGGCCTTTACCGGAGCTTTGGTTGCGAGCGCGATTCTTTTGGGTGGACAATCTGCGAGATCTGCCGAAATACAAGAGCCGTATACCCTGGCTTCAGTCAATCACGTGCTGGACATTGTGATGATTGCGCAGGCCGCCACGATCCCAACTTTGACGCCGCAGCGCCCGACCGGTTTTGTCTACAACGTTTGTCGCCGCACAACGGTTCTGCAATCGACCTGCCCGCCACTGCCGCCGGGCGTCAATACCTATGCCGGCCCGCGTTTGGCGCTGCAGCAGGGCGACACGCTGAAGGTCCACTTCATCAACAAGCTGCCCCCGCTGCTCGACTCCAAGCACGCGATGAATCCAGATGAGCCCAATCATCAGTATCTGTCGATGAACCCGACCAACATCCACACGCATGGGCTGCTGGTGTCCGGTCACTACCCGCAGGGCACGGATACGACCTATGGCGACAACATTTTCGTTCTGACCTTCAACTCCGCCAATGTGCCTCAGAACACCAATATCGCCCAGACTTTCGCCCAAGCTGCGGTGCATGCCGATGTGCGGATGGATTCGACGGATTATCTCTACCAGATTCCAACCAATCACCCGTCCGGTCTGTTCTGGATTCACCCGCATGTGCACGGCATCGCGCTGAATCAGATCTCCTCCGGCTTGGCCGGCATGATCACCATCGGCTCGGTGTCGGACTATGTCTGCAACAACGCAAGCTGTGCGGGCTTCGCCAGCCAACTCAATATCCGCCACATGCTGATCAAAGAGATGGAGGTACTAGCGAACGGCTATCGCATGGATCAGCCGGACACCACGATGTGCCTGTCGCCGGACACTGGTGGTCTTGTGCTGCCGGCCTTGCAGGGCTATTGCGCCGGGCAGGATTTTTCCGGCAGCGCCAGCCCGGATGCGGACGGCACCCCGTTGCTTCCTGGGACGGCCCCGAACTACACGGGGGCGAAGTGGTTTTTCACCGTCAACGGTCAAGTCTATCCGACGATAACTGCCAAGGCGCAGGGCGGCGAAATTTGGCGGATGGTCAATGCTTCCGGCAGCGTCACTCAGAATCTGGTGCTGTTTAATCCGGCCACCCAGTCCAACATGATCTTCCAGGTGCTGTCGATTGATGGCGTCAGTGTAGACAGCAACTCAGGTGCCTATGGCTCCGGTATGTTCACCGGAGTCGCATGCCCAGGGCTTGTGCCGAAAGGCACGACGCCGACGACATCATGCACCGACCGGTTGTTGATGATGCCGAGTTCGCGGGTGGAAATCTGGGTGGCCTATCGCGATGCGAGCGGCACCGTCGTGACACCGCCGCCTGGGGCCACGGCGATTTTCCGTACTGAGGGCTTCAACACCGGGCCTGCTGGCGACACGTGGCCTGCGGTTGATCTGGCGCAGGTGAATTTCACCGGCACCGGCCCGCTCAACCCGCCACGCGCCTTGGTCACCAGTGCCCCACCAGCGTCGTTGTCCAACCCGCTTGCCTATACGCAGGACGTGGGGCAGACCGACAACAGCATCACTGGGCCGAATGACGGCGTTGTTCCCGGCAATTGCACGCCACTGCCGACGGGACATCATCGCCGGGTCTACTTCAACGTTCCAGCCGATCACGCCGAACTGTTCGGTCTGGGTTATGAAGAAATCGACCAGAACGGCACTCCGGTTCCGAACACTTTCGTGGACGTGACAGAGTTCAACGCCGCCACCCCCACGGTCTGCCTACAGCTTGGTCCGAACAACACGGCTGTGAGTGAGACTTGGGAGCTGGTCAACCTGTCGGGTGAGGATCACAATTTCCACATTCACCAGACCAAGTTCTCCGTCCAATCCTTCCCGGCTGGGATGTTGCAGGCCAATACTTCTGTGCCGACCACGTTTCAAGGCTCGCCGCTGATGCTCGACAACATACCGGTGCTCCACGCCAACGGCACCACCGACTCGACCAACCAATATTATAATCCGACCTCGCCAGGCGGTTGCGCGAGTGTGGCGGACTATAAGAGTGGTGCGTGCTCGGCGCCGATGACGGTGATCAACATCCCGTTCTATGTCGCAGGCGACTACGTCTATCACTGCCACATTCTCGAACATGAGGATGGTGGGATGATGTCGCGTATCCGCGTGCTGCCTCATATCAACTAGTGGCAACAGACGATGAGTGTTGGGCGACTCGGACAGCGAAGGATGATCATCAATCGACCAGCGCTGTCCGCGTCATCTGAAGCTGGTTTCACGTTGCTTGAAGTGCTGATTGCACTGGTGATTGTCATGGTGGCATTGGGCGGATTGCTCGACGGCGGTGTTCTTGGGCTGCGTTCCGCGCAGGCCTCGCTGCGACACGAGCAGGCCGCCTCGCTCGCGCGGTCCTATCTCGCCGAGCAGAGCGTGGCTCTGCGGCCGGGCGAGCGGTCCGGCGATGCCGGGAATGGGTTTGCTTGGCGTGTGACAATGCGCCCAATCAGCGTCGTTCGTGCCGTGCCATTGGGTGCGCCACCGGGGCTCGCCGCGCAGTCACCGCTGGTCACTCTCTATGGCGTGACGGTGCAGGTGAGTTGGAAAGACGGTGCCGGTGGTGGCGTCGAACAGATCGAAAGCCGACGGTTGGCGACGAGTTATGCCGTGAATTGACACAGAATGTGCCGCTTTGGGGACCATGTAACTTTAGGGACGAGTGATCGACGATGAAAATGACCCTCAAATTCCAAGCTGCCGCCGGTGCATTCGCCCTGTTGCTTGCCGCATCTCCGGTGCACGCCCAAGTCACCGCATATACCAGTTCTGCCGCTTTCGCCGCTGCGGCCCCTGGCGCGCCGCTGACCGAAGATTATTCGTCGGGATACGATTCGCAGCCGATTGCGAACGGCGGTACGTTCAACGGCATTGCTTATAACTTCAGCGCCGGAACCAACACCTACGGGGGCGCGCTGCAAGGCGGATTTATCAGTGGGAGCTTCGGCGGCTTCAACGGTTTCGTGCTGGCGGCTGACCAGGGCAATAATGCGCCTGAACAGTTCTACACGAATGACCAAATCACGCTGACGTTCCCGTCTTGGGTGCTTGCGGCTGGCGTCTTCATTGAAGCCAGCGCCAATACCGGCGTTTACACGCTGGCATTGGGTGCGAATACTTATACGTTGGACAGCGGGTCGGTCGCGCCGGATTATACTGACCCGGACAGCTTGGCGACGTATTTTTTTCTTGGCGTGGTCAGCAACAACCAGTTCAACTCCATCACGGTTGGCGGCCAAGATTCCAATAGCGGGCCGTTCGTGCTCGCTGGCGTGCAAACTGTGCCGGAGCCCGCGACGATGGGCGTGTTGGCCAGCGGCGTGATTGGGCTTGGTGCCAGCCTGCGCCGCCGTCGTCGCAATCGGTGAGTGTGATGGCGGTTGGTCACATGCTGGGCTTGGGAACAAGGCGGCTCACGAGAGCTGTGGCATGGCTGCTGTCGACGTTGCCGTTGTTCGTGCTCGGTCCGGCCACTGCGATGTCGCCGCCTGAGCCGGTGGGATATTTGCTTTATCCGCAATCCAATCTGTGCGTGTTGCCAGCGAAGGATGATGCGTCGATGCATGCCCGTGATCCGCATCGTTTCCGCCCCCGTCTGACACAGGATGCCGTTTTGCCGATGTCGGCGGGGGACATTCTGGCGCAGAGCCTTTCACGACAGCGCGGTGGTTGATCGGCGAAATCGGGGCTTCACCCTGATCGAGATGCTGGCCGCATTGGCTGTGCTGGGTTTTGTGATGCTCTTGCTTGGCCAAGGCCTACAATTCGGCATGCTGGCGTGGCGGCGTGAGAGCAGCACACTTGCAGGTGTTGGCGATCTCGACACGGTCGATCGGCTGTTGCGGCGTTTGGTCGCGGGCATTGACGCGGGCGGGATATATCGCGTCACGCCGCGGTTTGTGGGTATGCCCCATGCGGTGGAATTCACCTCGGCCATGCCGGTGGCGCTGCCGGGCGTAGCGGCGCGCGAGGCGGATATAGCGCTCAGCGCGAGCGCCAAAGGCGGGCTTGAACTCTCCTGGCGGCCACATCTGCGCCGTCTGCTTGGTCCGCAAGAAGCTCCAACGCGGCACCAGGTCTTGCCCGGCGTGGTGCAACTCGACCTCGCCTATGCCGGGGCGGATGCGGTCTGGCGATCCGAGTGGCATGACAACGTGCTGCCCAGGTTGATCCGCCTGCGCATGGTCTTCGGAGCCGGCGATGCACGGCATTTTCCGGATCTGATTTTGGCTCCGATGCGTGACGCATGGGCACCATGACGCGCGGCCATCAACGCGGCTTTGCCTTGATTGTCGTACTGTGGACGGTGGCGTTGCTCGCGCTGCTGGCGTCGCATTTGCTCAGCACAGCGCGCCAGCACAGCCGAACCGCGCAGATCCTGCGCAGCAATGCGCGCTTGGAGGCAGCCGCCGATGGCGCCGTGTTCGACACTATCCTCGCGATCATCCAGAACAACGGCACCGCCGACGCGCTGGAGCGCGTGGTGCAGATCGGCGGGGTGAAAGTCGAAATCCGTCTGCAGAACGAGGCCGCCAAGCTCAACCCCAACACCGCCACTCTGGAGGCGATCCAGGCGATGATCACTGGCGCCGGGATTGATCCGGCGAACGCCAATTATCTGGCCCGCGCGATCGTCGATTGGCGCACCAGAGTGCCTGAATCGATGCTCGGTCAGACAAAGCTTGAGCAATACCTCAATGCGGGACGGCATTACGCGCCACCGAACCAGCCTTATGCAAGCGTCGATGAACTCGGATTGGTGCTGGGCATGACGCCTTCCATTTTCACCCGACTGCGTCCGTTCATGTCAGTTGTGCGCGAGGAGGGCCGCGCGCCGGTCAGCGGGACTCTCGACCTGTCCAATCCAGCCGACGAGCCGGGCGGGGCAGCGCATGCCAACACGATCATTATCGCCAACAACGTGTATCAGATCGATGCAACTGCGCGTCTGCCGGATGGCAGCCGATTTGACCGGCGCGCTGTGGTGCGTATCAAGATGCTGCCTGAATTCGGCGCAAAACCCTACGAAGTCCTCGCTTGGGAGACGCCGGATGAGTGAGGATCGACGCATGCACGCCGCACGCGCAGCACCGCCCGACCTCTCCGACGCCCTGCTGGCGACGGGTGTTGATCCGCGCGCGCTCGAACGTGGTCGGCGGGTCGCCGACGAGAGTGGACAGCGGCTGGATCGGGTGCTGTTGCAGCTTGGTCTGGTGAGCGAGCGTGACATCGCCACGGCGTTTGCGGCGATGCTTGGCACATGCGTGGCCGGCCCTGAGCGCTATCCCACCGAGCCGCCATTGCCGTTCGCCGACCGACTGTCTCCCCGCTTCCTGCACGCCGCCCGGGTGCTGCCGATTGCGGAGGAGGAAGGCAGTCTGGTGGTCGCAATGGCCGATCCGCTCGACGTCTTCACCCAGAACGCCATCACGGCGGCGACCGGGATGACGTTGCGGCTGGAAATCGCGGTGCCGATCGAGATCGAGGCCGCTTTGGCCCGGCTGGTCGCCGCACCGGAAGAGGCATCGCCTGGCGCGCGCGCGAGCGTCGACGACAGTGACGACGATGTCGAGCGGCTGAAGGAATTGGCCAGCGAGGCCCCGGTGATCCGCCTCGTCAACCAGATTATCGCGCGCGCAGTGGAGACCGGGGCGTCTGACATCCATATCGAGCCATTCGAGGACCGTCTGCGCGTGCGCTACCGTTATGACGGCGTGCTGCACGAGGCGGAGAGTCCGCCGGTGTCCTGGGCGGCAGCGATCAATTCGCGCGTTAAGATCATGGCCCAGCTCGACATCGCCGAGCGTCGCCTGCCGCAGGATGGCCGCATCAAACTTGCCGTGCGCGGGCGCGAGGTGGATTTCCGCGTCTCGACGATCACCTCGCTGCATGGCGAGACGGTGGTGCTGCGCGTGCTGGATCGCAGCGCGATGAATTTCGACACCTCGCTGCTCGGCTTTTCGCCGTCGGTGGCGGAGAAGTTCGGCCGCGCGCTGAAATTCCCCAATGGCATCGTGCTGGTCACTGGCCCGACCGGATCGGGCAAAACGACCACGCTGTATTCCGGCCTGCTCGCACTCAATTCGGTGGACCGCAAGGTGATCACCATTGAGGACCCGATTGAGTATCAGTTGCCCAGCATCAACCAGATAGCGGTCCGCCCGCAGATCGGGCTGAGTTTCGCGCATCTGTTGCGTTCGATCCTGCGGCAGGATCCGGACGTGATCATGGTGGGTGAAATCCGCGATCTGGAAACAGCGCAGATCGCTGTGCAGGCCGCACTCACCGGCCATCTGGTGCTATCGACCCTGCACACCAACTCGGCGTCCGCCACCGTCACGCGGCTGCGTGACATGGGGCTTGAGGATTATCTGATCACTGCCGTGCTGCGCTGCGTGCTGGCGCAGCGTCTGGTGCGGAAGCTGTGCCTGCAATGTCGCAGGGAGGAGGAGGCACCGAGCGAGCTGGTCAAGCGGTTCAAGCTGAAACGCGCGCGCGGGAAAGCCACGCTGTGGCGTCCGGTCGGCTGCCCACATTGTCGCGGCACTGGCTATCGCGGACGACAGGCGATTGGCGAGTTCTTGATGCCGAATGCCGAGATTGAGCGCCTGATCTTCAGCCGGGCCGATCATTCCGAGATTGAGCGGCAGGCGGTGAAGGATGGTATGGTGACGATGTTCGAGGCGGGCATCGAGGCCGCTGTCGCTGGGGTGACGACGCTTGAGGAAGTCACCCGCGCAATTCGTGCCGAGTCAGATGAAAAGATGGGATCGGCCTGATGCGGCAATGGCGCACCATTGCCCTGGACCGTGACGGCCGCACGCTGCACGCCCGCATCGCAGCGCCCGATGAGGCCGCCGTGGCACGGCTGCTGCGTCGCAGCGGCGCGGTGCCGCTGGAGATCAAGGCGGACCGTCAGGGGGTATTCGGTTTTGCCGTCGGCGACGCCTTGTCGCGTGCAGAGTTGTCGCTGGTGTTGCGCGAACTGGCGACGATGCTGGGTGCGGGCCAGGATTTAGATCATGCGCTGCAATTTCTTCAGCAAACCGCCCCGAGAAGCCGAGTGCGCCGCGTGATGGCGCAGGTGCATGAGGAGATCCGCAACGGCGCATCGCTTGCAGCCGCGATGGCGATGCAGCCACGCAGCTTTTCGCGTCTGGTGATCGGCATGGTGCGCGGCGGCGAGGCCGGTGGCGCATTGGCGGTCACGCTGGACCGGCTGGCCGCTTTGACCGAGGCTCAGCAGGCGCTGGCCACCACGATCCAGTCCGCCCTGATCTATCCGGCCTTGCTGGTCGTCGCGGCAATTGGGGCGATCAGTCTGCTGCTGGTGCAGATCCTGCCGCAATTTGTGCCGCTGTTCGAACAGAACGGCGCTGCCTTGCCCGCATCGACGCGGTTTCTGCTCGATGCGGGCGAAATGGTGGGGCGGATCTGGCCCTGGGCTTTGCTTGGCGTGCTCGCCGTTCTGATGGCATGCCGTTTGGCACTTCGCCGCCCTGGAATTCGGCTGGCGGTGGATCGGCTGGTGCTGCGGCTGCCGCTGATCGGTTATCTGCAACGCGAGATCCTTGCCGCCCGACTGTGCCGAAGCCTGGGGACCCTGCTGCAGAATGGCGTCTCCCTGGTTCCAACTTTGGCCATCGTGCGCGAGGTGCTGGGCAATGCCGCGGCGATGCAGGCGTTGGACCGCGCCACCGAGGCCGCCCGCGATGGTGCTGGGCTATCTGGCGCCTTGGCGGCGAGCGGGATTTTCCCCGAGCGCACCGTGCATCTGCTCCGGCTCGGCGAGGAGACCGCCAAATTGGCCTCCGTCGCTCTGCGCGCGGCCGAGATTCACGAGGAGGCCGCCCGTGTGACCACGCAACGGCTGACGGCGTTGCTGACGCCCGCGATCACCATCGTGATGGGTGCGGTGATTGCGGGCATTGTCTCGTCGCTGCTGCTGGCGATGCTCAGCCTCAACGATCTGGCGCAATAGGCCCGGCATGACCCAATCGCACCGGTCGGCCGGTTTCACCCTGATCGAAATTCTGGTCGTCCTCACCGTGATGGGACTTGTTGCAGGCATCGCCATCGCTGCCTTCCCGCAGCGTGGTGGCAGGCTTGATGTCGTCACCGCCGCCAGTGACGTGGCCGACGCGTTGCGGCTGGGGCGTGCGCAGTCGATCGATTTCGGCGCGCCGGTGATTTTCAGCCTCGATTCCGACGGTCATGGATTCCTGCTTGGCCGCCAACATCGCTCCCTTCCCACCACTGTGACGGCAGCGATGGCCGGTCCGGCGGTGATCCGGTTTGATCGGCTCGGCACCGCGAATGGCGGTGTGGTGCGGATCGTCGGTCGCGCGCTTGCGATGTTGGTGCGCGTTGATTGGCTGACCGGGCGGGTTGTTGTCGAGGAGGCATCGTGAGGCACCATGCTGGCTGAACTTGGCATTTGGTGGGTGGCAAGGATGCGGGAGCTGCTGGCACCGCTGGCCGCCCAATTGCTGCCGGAAAACACGCTGCTCCTGCGCCAGATCAGGGCGGGCAGCGGAGAGTTCGAAGCCCTGCGCCGCCGACGCGGGGCGACGCAGAGCCTCGGGCAGTTCCCCGCGGATCGCGATGCACCGCTGTTGGCGAAGTTGAAGGATCTCGGGGAGGCACCGGTTCTGTTGCTCGACGGCACAGTGCTGGTCCGTTCCATCACCTTGCCGTTGGCGGCTGAAGCCGGGCTGGCGACGCTGCTGCGTTACGAGATGGACCGACTGACACCATTCTCGATTGATGACGTCTTCTGGTCATGGCGTGTCGTCGGGCGTGATCGCAGCACGGCGACGATGGATGTTGAACTGATGCTGCTGCCCCGCATGTCGTCGGCAGCGACGCTGGAGGCGCTCGGAACTGCGGGACTGCCGCCGCACTCCATCGAGGCGCAGCTTCCAAATGGCAGCCCTTGCCGCTTGCCGGTCGCCGCACCCGATCAGGCCGCCGCCCAGCGTAGCAGGCGATATCTGCGTCTGTCCTTCGCTGCGGCCGGCATTCTCGCGATTGCCTGTTTGCTCACGCCGTTGCTGCGTCAGTCGCTCGCGTTGTCGGAGGTCGAGACGGAGATGGCGGCGCTGCACGATTCGGTGGGTGAGGCCCAGGCTCTGCAACGCCGCATCGCCGCCGCCAATTCTGGCGATGAGATGCTGGCCTCGGCACAGAGCCGGGCCTCCGGTGCACTGACCGCGTTGGCCGCCCTCACCCACGCTCTGCCGGACGACACGTTCGTCACGCGGCTGGTGATGCAGCAGCGGCGACTGACATTGGAAGGCCAGAGCAAGGCCGCCACGAACCTGATCGCTGCCTTGTCCAGTGAGCCGCATCTGCAAAATCCGGCCTTCACCGCGCCGGTGATCCGCAGCGAAAACGGCCAGGAGATTTTCGGCCTGCGTGCGGAGTTCGCGCCATGAGCCTGGCTCTGCCGGAAGGCCGCCTCGGACGCGCACTCGCGGCGTCGATTACGTTGGCCGCGGCACTGCTGCTGTGGTTCGGACTGATCGCCCCCGTGCTCGATTGGTTCGGTGAGCGGCAGGAAAGTTTGGCCGGACAGGCGATGCGGCTGCAGCGCATGCAAAGCCTCGCCGCGAGCCTGCCGGAACTGCGCCAGCGCGCTGCGACGAAGCCAGCCCAGTCTGGCCGCGCGGAGGCAGCGCTGGGTGGTGCGAGCGACGCGGTGGCGGCGGCCAATCTGCAACAGATGCTCGATACGCTCGCCCGGCAGAACAATCTGCGGATTGCAAGTGCTGAGACCTTGGCTGCCGAGACGTCCGGCGCATGGCGGGCGATCTCGGTGCGGGTCACATTGTCCGCGCCCTGGCAGCCCTTGATCCAATTGTTGCGCGCAGTCGCTGCGGCTCCCACTGCGATGGCGGTCGACAATCTGCAATTGCGCGGGCCATCGCGCGGTGATCCGGGCGAGGCGGTCAGCGTCGCGTTCAGCGTGACGGCATGGCGACGCAGCGGGAGCGAGGCACCGTGAGGAAGATCATCCCCCTGTCGATCCTGCCCTGTGCTCTGGCCGCCTTGCTGGTGGCCGAGATCGTGCGCCCGATTGTTCCGCCGCCTGACCTCCCCACGCCTTCCGCCGTCCGTCCGACGCAACCCGTTCCAACCGCGCCGGTGGCCGATGTCAGAATCGATGATCTGGTGGCCACGGTGCTCGACCGACCGTTGATGGACCCGAACCGGCGTGCGCGTGGTATCGCACCTGTCGCACTGGTCGGAAGTGACGAATTGCCACGCTTGTCCGGCGTGATCATTGGCCCGGACGGCAAACGGGCGATTTTTGCCTCGGTCTCCGGTCGGCCCCAGGTGCTTGCCGAGGGTGACCATGTCGGCCAAACCGTTATCAAAACAATCCTGCCAGACGAAGTGATCCTCGCCGGGTCCGAAGGAGAGCAAGTGATCCGCCTGCGACATAGCCCAACGATGCCAACCACAAGCACGCCGCGTGGCGGGAGCGGAAAATGAACCGAAGCCTCTCCTATCGCCGTCATCTGTCCTGGGCGCTGATGGCAGCGCTCGCCGCCTGCGCGCCGCTTGAGCAACAGGCGCCAGCGCCTCTGCCGCAGACGGCGATGAACTTGGCCGCCACTGCCCGTGTGAATGGCGGAGTCGGCACGCCGACTGCCTGGAATGGTGCGCAGGTGGTCTATGGCAAATCGGCCTCGGCCCCGCAGTCTGGCGCGGCCTCAGGTCCCGGCCTCTACACGCTGGATTTTGCCGATGCCGATATCCGCGAGGTGATCGGCCAGATTCTCGGCAACATGCTGGGCGTGACCTATGCGATCGATCCGGCGGTGCATGGCACTGTCACTCTGCATTCTGGACGGGCCTTGTCGCGCGCCGAACTCGCCCCCGCCTTGCAGACACTGTTGGCGGGCAATGGGGCGGCGATGGTCTCCGCTGGTGGGGTGATGCGGGTGGTCCCCGCGCAATTGGCCGGTGGGGCTGGCAGTCGGGTGATGCCGCTGCAATTCGTCTCGGCCGAGGAACTGGCCAAAGTGTTGCAGCCAATGGTGGGCGCCAACGCGCATGTCGCGGTTGAGCCGGCGTTGAACGCGTTGGTGCTTAGCGGCGATGCAGCGCAACTCGACACGATTGACAGCCTGATCCACAGCTTTGACATCGATGCATTGGCGGGACAATCCTACGCGCTGCTGCCCGTTGATTCCGGCAGTGCGCAGGATTTCGCAACGGCACTGCAAGACGCGTTGCGCGGGCGCAGCGGCGGGTCAATTGGCGGGTTGGTGCGAGTGTTGCCGCTGCAACGCTTCGGCGCCGTGCTCGTGGTGGCGTCCGAGCCGCGTTATATTGACGCGGCACGACGGGTTTATGCGCTGGTCGATCAGCAGCGCCGCGCCACCGTGCGCAGTTGGCATGTCCGCTACCTTCAGAACAGCAACTCGGACGACGCGGCCTATATGCTGCAGACGGCATTTACGCCCAACAACGTGACGGCGATGCCGAAATCCCAGCAGTCAGGTGGGGGCGGGCAGGCGATTCAGCAGCAATCTTTCGGCGGCATGTCGGGCGGAATGGGTGGAAATCAGCAAGCCGCAGGTGGCGGGATGGCCGGTGGGTCGCTCAATGGCGGCATGGCAGGCAATGTCGGCGGTGGTGGCGGCTTGGGCGGTAACAACCTGATGGCCCAAACGGCTGCACCGAATGAACAGCGCAATGGCGGCGGCAACACCAATGTGCAGCAGCCGTTGCTTGGCAATGCCGAGCAAGGCAATTCGGACTACGCTGAATCGATGCGCATCCTGCCCAATACGCAGAACAATGCGCTGCTGATTTACGCGACGCCGCAGGAGTTCAACACCGTCGAGGCCATGCTCGCCAAGCTGGACATCATGCCACTGCAGGTGAGTATCGACGCCACGATCGCCGAGGTGACGCTCAATGATCAACTGCAATTCGGCACGCAGTTCTTTTTCAAAGGCGGCGGGATCAACAGCATTCTCAGCACCGGCTCCGGCCCGATTTCGACGGTTTCCAACACCTCGCTGAACACCTCGCTGCCAGGCTTCTTCATCGGTGGCAATGGCCAGGGCGGCGCACCGTTTGCGATCTCGGCCTTGCAGGCGGTGACCACTGTCAACGTGCTGTCCTCGCCTCAATTGGTGGTGTTGGACAATCAACATGCGCGATTGCAGGTCGGCTCCCTGGTGCCCTACCTCAACAGCACGGCGCAAAGCACGATCAGCAGCAACGCGCCGCTGGTCAGTTCGATCGGCTATCAGCCGACCGGCGTGATCATGGACATCGTGCCGCGGGTGAACAGCGGCGGTCTGGTGACACTGGACATCACGCAGGAGGTCAGCGA
>CAITEF010000363.1 GCA_903891315.1 uncultured Rhodospirillales bacterium
CTTCGCTCGCAATGACGATTGAGGGGTTCAGATTGTGCTAGTTGAGTTGCCCGAACGCGGCGTTGTCGAAATCTCCGGCGAGGACCGCATCTCCTTCCTGCAAGGCCTTGTCTCCAACGATGTGGCGCAGGCGGTCCCGGGTCACGCGGTGTGGGCGGCGTTGCTGACGCCGCAGGGCAAATGGCTGGCGGATTTCTTCATCCTCGCCACCCCTGACGCGCTTCTGCTCGACTGCGAACGCGCCCAGGCGGCGTTTCTGGCCAAGACCCTCTCTCGCTACCGGCTGCGCGCGAAAGTCGCGGTCGCGGATCGCTCGGGCGAGTTGTTCGTCCATGTTGCCTGGAGCACGAAGCCGGATATGCCGGGTGCAACCATCGCCACCGATCCGCGTCTGCCGCATGCAGGCTGGCGCATCATCGCCGACACGCCGCTGGCGTCCAGTGCGACGGTCGATGATTGGCAACGCCACCGCCTCAGCCTCGGCTTGCCGGATGGCTCGCGCGACATGGAGGCGGAGAAATCGGTGTTGCTGGAGGCGGGGTTCGACGAGTTACACGGCGTCTCGTGGAGCAAGGGCTGCTATCTCGGCCAGGAGCTGACGGCGCGGACCAAATATCGCGGGTTGGTGAAGCGGCGGTTGGTGCCGGTGCGCGTGCTGGGGCCGTTGCCGCCTGCGGGATCTCCAGTAATGCGCGGGGCCGAGGAGGTCGGCACGTTGCGTGAGGGTGTGGCCGGAATGGCGATGGCGCTGTTGCGGGTGGAGGCGCTGGGGGAGGCGTCGCTGGACTGCGCGGGCGCGGTGCTGATGCCGCAGAAGCCGGAATGGATGGTCTCGTAACCGCATCCGGCGCAGGATTTCATTCTCGCGGCCAAGCGCGATGTGTTGGCTTGCACGTGCCATGTAACACTTTGGACGCCACAATGAGCGAAACCACCTTCACCTTCCGTGTGGACGAAGACCTGAAGGCCCGGTTCACTCAGGCTGCCAAGGGCCGAGACCGCACAGGCGCGCAGCTTTTGCGCGATTTCATGCGCGAATTCGTGCGCCAGCCGCAAGACATCGCCGAACATGATGTTTGGTTCCGGCGTGAAGTTCAGATTGGACTCGACGCCGCCAATGCAGGTCCTTTGATCTCGGCCGATGAGGTAGAGACAGAATGTGCCGCTCGTCGTGAAAAGACCCGCCGGACGCTCGAAGCACATTCGTGAAGCTGGTCTGGACACGGCAGGCGCTGGCGGATCGACGTGCGATTTATGACCACATCGAAGCCGATAATCCCGTCGCCGCAATCGGTCTGGATGAGTTGCTGTCCGCCAAAGTGGCGCGCTTGCAGAATCTCCCTGAGCTTGGCCGACCAGGAAGAGTCAAGGGCACCAGGGAACCGGTGGCGCATCGCAACTATATTCTAATCTACGACACCGTTGGAGAAATGGTTCGAGTGCTGCGTGTCCTGCATGCGGCGCGCCAATGGCCGCCCAGTGGATAGCTCCCTGGACTCAATTCGGCATCAATCGCGATAGATAAGATTGGCGCGCCTGCAGAAATTGCCAAAGCTGCTCCGGATAATCCCGCGCGACGGCGTCACGCACCGACGGTCGTGCGGCCAGAGCATCCCGCCAAGCGCCGATCTTCGGCTTGTCGGCCAAGACGCCGAAATCGCCGATCCGGTCAAATGCGTCGAAATAGCGAAACACCGGGCCGAATACCGCATCGACCAACGAGAACCGCTCCCCACTGAAATACGGGCCATTGCCCAGGCGTTGCTCAAGCCGCGCGAACTTCATGGTCAACGCCGCGACCTTGGCATTGAAAGCCGCCTCGTCCTGCGCCCCGTAAAATCCCGCGACGTCATTGAGGATCGACGAGCCGAATTCGATCCACGCACGATGCTCCGCGCGGGTCAGGGCATCGTGAGGGTGCAGTGGGTGTGGCTCGTTCTCTTCCAGATATTCCAGGATCACCGCGCTCTCGAAGATCGGATGATCGCCGACCTTCAACACCGGCGTCTTGCCAAGCGGTGAGATCGCCTTGAACCACTCCGGCTTGTTGGCGAGATCGATGTCGATCCGCTCGAACGTCACCGATTTCTCGGTCAACGAGATCACCGCGCGCTGCACATAGGGGCAGAGATGGTGGCTGATCAGGGTGAGCGTCGACATCGTGCCTCCAGTTCATGCAGATGCATTGAAATAAATGCATCTGCATTGAGGTGTCAATCTTGATGCAATCGCATGAACTGCTAGGCTGATTGCATGACGAAAGAACCAAGCGAAACGGTGGTTCGCGCCTGGGCGCGGCTGATGCGGGCGCAGCAAGTGGCGATGGCCTCCATCGAGCGCGCCTTGAAGGCGGCGGGTTTGCCGCCGCTGGTGTGGTACGATGTCCTGCTCGAATTGGAGCGTGCCGGCGAGCAGGGCTTGCGCCCGTTCGAGTTGGAGCGTGCCATGCTGCTCGCCCAGTATAATCTCTCCCGCTTGGTCGACCGCATCGAACACGCCGGATATCTGGAGCGGCGTGCCTGCGAAGCCGATGGGCGCGGGCAATGGATCGTCATCACCGAGCGCGGCCGAGAAATTCGCCGCC
>CAITEF010000364.1 GCA_903891315.1 uncultured Rhodospirillales bacterium
GATGTTGCAACTTTTGGCCTGTCCGCTCTCACCGATTTCTGTCTAACAGCCCATAGGGCGACGGTCGCGTCGTGGCTCCAAAAAGCAAAAACCGCCATTTCGCACGACCGTATCGTTTCAGACATTGCTTACAGGACAACGCAACATGCATTTTCTACCAACCGAGCGCATGGCGCTTTTCATCGACGGTGCCAATCTCTACTCCGCCTCCCGCAATCTGGGATTCGATGTCGACTATCGCGGACTGCTGGATGCGTTTCGCAAGCGCGGCCATCTGATCCGCGCCTATTACTACTCTGCCGTGCTGGAGACCGAAGAATATTCGCCGCTCAAGCCGCTGACCGATTGGCTGGCCTATAACGGCTACACGCTGGTCACCAAGCCCGCCAAGGAATTCACCGACGCCCAGGGTCGTAGGCGGATCAAGGGCAATATGGACATCGAACTGGCCATCGACATGCTCGAACTGGCCGACAAGATCGATCACGCCGTGCTGTTCTCGGGCGATTCGGATTTCCGCCGTCTGGTCGAAGCGGTGCAACGCCGTGGCGTGCGCGTGTCGGTGATCTCGTCGATCCGCACCTCGCCGCCGATGGTGGCGGACGAGCTGCGCCGTCAGGCTGATCAGTTCATCGATCTGGTTGATATCGCGCCCGAGTTCACCCGCCGTCAGACCGAGCCGCGCCCGATGCGGACCGGCACGACACCGGTGCGGCAGACTCCGGCCGAGCCTTACGCGGACGCTGGCGATCTGCTGAGCTGATCACGCAAAATGACCGCTAGGATTGAAGCGCCGTCGCATGACTGCGCGCTGTGCCCGCGTTTGGTCGCCTACCGGCTGGCCAATCGCGCGGCCAATCCCGGCTGGTTCAACGGCCCCGTCCCCTCTTTCGGCCCGCTAGATGCGCGGTTTCTGGTGGTGGGGATGGCACCGGGCGTGAAGGGCGCGAACCGCACCGGTCGCCCGTTCACCGGGGATCATGCCGGGCTGCTGCTGTTCCACACGCTGATCAAGTTCGGCTTCGCGCAAGGTGTCTATCGTGCTGAGCCGGATGACGGGGTCAGCCTGCATGATGCGCGCATCATCAACGCCGCACGCTGCGTGCCGCCGCAGAACAAGCTGGAGACCTCGGAGATCAACGCCTGCAACCGGTTTCTCGCGTCGGAACTGGGCGGGTTGGATCAGGTGCGCGTGATCCTTGCTTTGGGTGGCGACGCGCACAAGGGCGTGCTGAAGGCGCTCGGCCTGCGCCCGGCCCATTACGCCTTCGCGCATGGCGCGTTCCACAAACTGCCCGATGGTCGAATCCTGGCTGATTCGTACCATGTGTCACGCTACAACACGAACACCGGACGACTGACGACCGCGATGTTCGAGGACGTGCTACGTCGGGTGAAGGCAACGCTGCCACAGGGTGGCCAAAGGGAGAGGGTGGACTGAATCGCCACTCTCATCCACACTGCGTAACACAAAGCAACAAGTCTCAAGGACCGACAATGCCGGCCAATCTTGTATCCCGCCGCACGGCCCTTGCTGGGGCGACCCTGGCGGCTCTCAGCACCCAGGTTTCGGCCGAAACCGCCGCATTTTGGACAGCCCGCTACACCGCCAAGAAAGGCGACGTGACGCTTGCGATGTACCGCAAGCGCCTCAAGGCCCCCGCTCCGGGCGAGCCAAAGCTGCCGGTGCTGTTCCTGGTGCACGGCTCGTCCGTCTCGGCGTTGCCTAGCTTTGACCTCACCGTGCCCGGTGCCGGCGAATATTCGATCATGAATGTATTCGCCCGCTGGGGCTTTGATGTCTGGTCGATGGATCACGAAGGCTACGGCAATTCGACCGTCACCTCCGGCAATTCCGACATCGCCTCGGGGGCCGCTGATTTGCAGGCGGCGATGGCCGTGGTGGAGCGAGAGACCGGGCAGAAATCCGTGCATCTCTACGGCGAGAGCAGCGGCGGCATTCGGGCGGCAGCCTTCACGGCGTTGGCGCCCGCCCGGGTCGATCGGTTGGTGCTGGAGGCGTTCACCTACACGGGCAAGGGCTCGGTGACGCTGGCCAAGCGCGGCGAGCAGACTGAATATTACCGCACCCACAACCGCCGCCCGCGCGGGCGCGAGATGATCGAATCCATCTTCACCCGCGACAAACCGGGCACCACCGATCCGCGTGTGGCTCAAGCGATGGCGGATGCGGAAATGCCGCATGGCGACAGCGTGCCGACCGGCACATATCTCGACATGACCGCCAATCTGCCGATCAACGATCCCCTCAAGATCACGCGCCCGACGCTGATGCTGCGCGGCGAGTATGACGGGATTTCGACCGACGAGGATCTGCTCGATTTCTTCATCAAGCTGCCGGTGCAGGACAAGCAATACACCGTCATCGCCGGTGCCGCGCACAACATCAAGCTCGGTTATGCCCGCGCCCGTCTGTGGAATGTCACCCGCACCTTCCTGACATTGCCCCCGATTGAGAAGGCCTGAATCACACCGTCGCCGCGTTTTGCCGCCGTGGTTTGAGGGACAATGCGCGCTGTTCAATCAGGTGCCAGGACAGCACTGCCAGCACCAGCGTGATCGGCAGTGTGATGGCAAAGAGCGTGCCCGGCGCTAGCCCGGGGACCAGGCCGAGCACGCTCTGCTGCACCGGAAACGCCCAGAGATAGATGCCATAGGAATAATCGCCGAATCGCTCCATCCGGCAGGACAGCGCAATCGCGGTGAACACCACGGCTGGCGCAATGCCCAGCACGAACAATATATGCGAGTGCGGCACGATCCACGCGACCGCCAGGGTGAACAACCAGGCTTGCATCGCCGCGCGCGGTATGTTGCTCGGAAGCCGGGATTGCGCGAGCACCACGCCCACGAAGAACACCGAAGCGTTCACCAGATAATCCGAAAGCTGCAGCCCCCAGGACGTCCCCAGTCGGAACACCACCTCGCCCAGGACCAGCAACACCCCAGCCGCCGCCAGTGCAAACACGCGTCGGCGCAACAGGCCAAGCACCCCGAGTGCTGCCAGCACGAGATACATCACCACTTCCAGGCGCAGCGTCCACAGCGATCCGTTGATGACGCTCGGAATGGGATTGTTCTCAAACACGCCCGGCAGGCCCTGCTGCGGCGGGAATGAGGTGATCTTGCTGAGATAGGTCCAGGTGGAGAAGCTGCCGAAATAGTGCCCGGCATCGAGCGTCGTCAGCACTGGCCCAAGCAGGAACACCGAGCCCAGCACCACCGCCACCAAGGCTGGGAAGATCCGCAAGCCGCGTCGCTGCAAGAAGCGCCAGATCTGCGGGTCTCGCGACCAGCTCAGCGTCACCAGATAGCCGCTCATCGCGAAGAACAGGATAACCGCCACTTCATCCAGGCCATGCTGCCCGAAACTGAGCCTGCGCAACGGCTCATCTGCCTCACGCAGCAACAGAGAGTAGCTGTGGCTGTAGAGCACCAGAACCGACGCGATCAGGCGCAGACAGTCGAAGCTTCCGGCATGCGTCGGCAGTTTCGACTCAGACATCTGGCTTCCAATGCACGAAATCGGGGCGGGCTGCGGTCTAGCCCAACAAATGCCAGACCACCAGACCGCTACGCCGCGGGCACCTTCATCGCCATCGCCTTGCTCAACGCCTTGGTCAGCGTCCGCCCACCCGGCTCGTCGAGCGAGCCAAAAGTGCCCTGGATCAGCCCGTCGCGACCGATGATCACCTTGTTGAAATTCCAACTCGGCTCCCATCCATCCTGATCGGCCTTGACCCATTTGTAGAACGGGTCGGCATCCGGCCCCTTGACGTGCACCAAGCCGGTCATCGGGAACTGCACGCCGAAGGTGGCCTCGCAAAAATCCTTGATGGTGGCGTTGGCCCCGCTCTCCTGGTTGAAATCCTGGCTCGGGAAGCCGATCACCTCCACCCCCTGATCCCTCAGCGCTGCGTGCAACTTCTCCAGCCCCTCATATTGATAGGTAAAGCCGCAGAAGCTGGCGGTGTTCACCGCCAGCAGCACTTTGCCCTTGTACTCGGCAAAATCGAGTGTGCCGTCATCGATTGAGCTGAACTTGAACTGCCAAGCGCGGATCGGATTTGGCATCGGCGCAGCGGCGCGGGCGATCCCGCCGCCGGCCAACAGACCGGCGGCGGCGAGCATGGTGGAACGGCGGGTGATGCTATGCACTGTAGCGCTCCTCAAGCCAGGGGTCGGCGTTGTTGTTGTAGCCATTGCGCTCCCAGAAGCCAGGACGGTCATTGGTTGTGATCTCAATCCGGTTCACCCATTTGGCCGACTTCCAGAGATAAAGCTTCGGGATCAGAACCCGAACCGGCCCGCCATGCTGGCGCGAGATCGGCTCGCCCTCCCAGGTATGGACCAGATAGACATCGTCATCGGCGAACTGATCGAGGCGCACATTGGTGGTGTAGCCGTCATGCGAGTGGAAGATCACATGCGCCGCACCCGGCAGCGGGCGGACGAGTTCAAGCAGAGTGTAGGCGGAGACGCCTTTCCACTTGTTGTCATAGCGCGACCACGCGGTCACACAATGCATGTCCGAGACGCTCTCGTCCTGCTTCAGCGCCATCAATTCTTCGAGCTTCAGATGCACTGGATTCTCGACCGCGCCGTTGATGTCGAGGAAGAATTTCTGCGGCGTGATGTCCGGCTGCACGCCGAGATCGAGCACCGGCCAGTCCTTCACCAAGCGCTGACCCGGCGGCAGTCGCTCGCTGTGCTCTGCGGTCTTGCCGGTCAGCAACCGACCGGCGGCAGCCCAGGCCTGCTTGCTTGCAATCAGCTTGTCCTTGAACCCGCTCATAACCTTCTCCTCGGCAGCCTCAATGTGGGATCGCTATGGCTGCCGACAAGACGACTCAGGTGGGCGGCAGTCGTGACAGGAATTTTCCCACAAATTCACCCCAGATGTCTGTCCCGCCCGGTGCTGAGAACAAGGCATGACCCTCGACCCCGAATTTCGGCACCAGCACCAGCCGCGCCGAGTCACCCGATTCGTTGTAGGCATTGTGCAGGCGCTTGGTGATATCCGGCGGAAAGAAGCTGTCATTCTCAGCCACAATCCAAAGCACTGGCAGCCTCGCCCGACGCCCCAGGCGGGCAGCCGCTGCGATCAGCAGATCCGGCCTGCACACCGGGTCGGGCGGTGCATAGGCGTGGGCCCCGCGTCCAGGTGCGAACACCACAGCGCCCTGCACCCGCGGATCGGGCTGTCCGACATAGGCGAGCGTCGCCCAGCCGCCGGTCGATTGGCCAACCACCACCGCGTCACGCTGCTGCACCACATCCAGCGCCAATCCGGCGCGCAGACCGGCTGCGATGTCCTCTGCCCCGGTCTCGGCCGAGGCGGCATAATCCGGGGCGAGGCAGGCCCCGACATTCTCCGCCACCCGCCCCGAGCTGGAGCCGAAGCCGCGCCGCATCAAAGCCAGGGCGACATAGCCATGCGTGGTGAACCACCGCATCGGCGGGCTGTCGCAGGCGGCGGGTTGCAATGCGCTGGCATCTTCGCCCACGCCGGTCGAGCCGTGATTGATCAGGGCCAGCGGATAGCGCACCCGCCCCGGCACCGCTCCCGAAGGTGTGCAGATCCGCGCCTCAAGTTGCGGTGAGTCAGGGTTCTTTGGATCAAACCGGATCGAGATCAACGAGCCGTCACGCGAGGCGGGTGCTGGCGGCGGTGCTGGTTGCGTGGTGCTGCAACCGGTCAATCCAACCGCGACAACACAGATCATCCGCGCCACCGCGCGGGTCAATCGCTGCCGGAGTCGCATGATCAGCCGCGATCCCGCATCAGACGGGCCTTGTCGCGTGCCCAGTCCCGATCCGCGATGGCGTGACGCTTGTCGGCCTTGTTGCGGCCCTGACCGACGCCGAGCTCCACCTTGGCCATGCCGCGATCATCGAAGGTGATCGACAGCGGCACGATGGAATGCCCGTCCCGCGCGATCGCATTGAACAACGCCACCCGCTCGCGCTTCTTCACCAGCAGCTTGCGCGGCGCGCGCGGCTCGAATTTCGACAGGATCCCGCCCTGGTATTCCGGGATGTAGCAATTGAACAGAAACAGCTCGCCATCCCGCTCGCCCGCCCAGGACTCGGACAGCGTCGCACGCCCCTGGCGCAGCGACTTCACCTCAGGCCCCTTGAGCACGATGCCCGCCTCAAGGGTTTCCTTGATCGTGTAGTCGAAGCGCGCCTTGCGATTCTGTGCGGCCACACCGTGGCTGATCAGGCTGGATTTGCGTTTTTCTTTGGCCATGATGTGCTCAGTTGAGCAGGCCCGCCGAGATCATCGCAGCCTTCACTCTGATCTTCGTGCTCTCCGCAACCGGAGCCAGCGGCAAGCGGCAATGATCGGCGGTCAGCCCCAACAGCGAGGCGGCGTATTTCACCGGACCAGGCGAGGTCTCGCAGAACATCGCGTCGTGCAGCGGCACCAGACGCTGCTGGATCGCCATTGCCTCGGAGATATGGCCGTGATGCCAGGCGGCGTGCATCTGGCTGCACAGGCGCGGCGCGATATTGGCCGTCACCGAGATGCAGCCATGGCCACCGGCGGCCAGGAAGGCGAGTGCCGTGTGATCCTCACCGGAAAGCTGGATGAAATCATGTCCGCAGGCGGCTGTGGTGTGCAGCGGGCGGGTGAGATTTGCCGTCGCGTCCTTCACACCAATGATATTCCGATGCTTGGCCAACCGCGCCATCGTCTCCACGCTCATATCCACCACCGAGCGGCCGGGGATATTGTAGATGAACACCGGCAGATCGACCGCGTCCGCAATCGCCATGTAATGCAGGAACAGACCTTCCTGCGTCGGCTTGTTGTAATAAGGTGTGACCACCAATGCCGCATCGGCTCCGGCCAGCTTGGCATGGCGAGTGAGATCGACCGCCTCGGCGGTGGAGTTCGAGCCCGCACCGGCCATCACCGGAATCCGCCCCGCCGACACCTTCACCGCGATCTCGACGACACGCTTGTGCTCGTCATGGCTCAGCGTGGGCGATTCACCGGTGGTGCCGACCGGGATGATGCCTTTGGTGCCTTCCTGAATCTGCCATTCGACAAAGCGCGCGAACGCGTCTTCGTCCAGCGCGCCGTCTGCGGTCATCGGCGTAATGAGGGCAACCAGCGAGCCCTTGAACATGGCGACATCCTCCGGCGGGAGATTTTCATTTGGACAAGGAAGCTAGGCGTCCGGGGGGTGCGCTGCAAGGCCGGGCCGCGCTACAAGCCTTGCATGCGCCTGATACTTGCAATGACCCTGTCGCTTCTGGCCCTCACCCCGGTCTCCAGCCGGGCGGCACCGCCCGCGCCCAAACCGCTGACGATGGCCGATCTTCCAGCGCTGATCCGGGTGGATCGCTGGCCCGAGGCCCGCGCGGTCGCCGCCACCGATCCCGATCCGCTGGTGGCCAAGCTGGTCGAGTATTTCCGGGTGATGGCGCCGGGGGCGGCGAGTTTCGACGACATCGTCCGCTTCCAGCAGGAAAGCCCGGACTGGCCGCTGCAATACAGCCTCGCGCGACGGCGGGACGAGGCGCTGAGTGCAATAGGCGACGACGCGGCGGCCCTTGAGGCCTGCGATCACTCCAAGCCGCAATTGCCGGGTGCCGTGCAGCGCTGCGCTGTGGCCTATGCCCGTCTCGGTCGCGCCACCGATGCCGCCGCATTCGCCAATCGCGCCTGGGCGAGCGGCGAGAAATTTGTCGAGGCCACATTCCTCAAGCAATTCGGCACAATGCTCACCCCACGCTCGGAAATGCAGCGTTTCGAGCGCCTGCTCGCCAACGACGTCTCCGCCGCCTCGCGCCAGTTGCAACGCCTCGCCCCCGCCGACAATGCACGCGGCGATGCGATGATCGCCCTGCGCCGCGATGCGCCGAACGCGCAGAAGCTGCTCGCCGCCATTCCCGCCGATCAGCAGAACGACCCGGCGCTGATGCTGGAACAACTCCGCTTCCTGCGTCGCGCCAACCGTGATGACGACGCGCTGGCCCTGTGGCGCAGCAACGGTTTCGCCGCCGAGCAGAAGGCCACAGAGCGCAACCCATTCTGGGACGAGCGCAATCGCCTCGCCCGCCACCGTCTGGTGGCCGGTGACGCTGAGGGGGCCTATGATCTGGCCAACGACTCATCCCAGCTTGGCGCTGAGCAAGCCGTGGATGCGCGGTTCCTCGCCGGTTTCATCGCCTTGCGTCGCCTGAGCAAGCCCGAGCTCGCCGCCGAGCATTTCCGCAAGCTCGCCGCGATGTCCAAGGCGGCGATCACCCAAGGCCGCGCGCATTACTGGCTCGCCCGCGCCCTCGCCGCTTCGGGTGACGCCAAGGGTGCCGCGGCGGAATATGAGAAATCGGCCGCCTACCCCAACACGTTCTACGGCCAGATTTCCATCATCGCCCTCGGCCGCGACCCTTTCGCCCGCATTCGTGATGAGGTCTATCCGCCGCCGGATCTCGACCGCATCAACTCGCTGGCCAACCGCGAGGTCGGGCGGGCTGCCGCCTATCTGATCGGCTGGGGCGAAAACCGCCGCGCCATCGCCTTCCTGTTCCGGCTCGACGCCATCGCACCCGATCAGGAAGACCGCAAACTCGTCGCCCGCATCGCGACCTCGCTGGGCGCTCCGGAGATTGCCGTCGATCTCGCCCGCAATGCCGGGCGGGACGGTGTGGTGGAGTTGGAGACCGGCTGGCCGACGCCGGTGCAGATCCCCGCCGATACCGGCCTCGACCCGGCCTTGGCCTATGGCATCATCCGCCAGGAGAGCAGTTTCGACGGCTCCACCGTCAGTTCGGCCAATGCGCGCGGTCTGATGCAGCTGATCCCAGACACCGCGCGCAGCATGGGCCGCCAACTCGGCATCAAGGTCGCCATTGAGCGGTTGACGGTGGATTCAGCGCTGAATATCCGACTGGGGGCGACCTATCTGCACACCCTGCTCGACCAATTCAACGGCATCGTCCCCTTCGCGGTGGCGGGCTACAATGCGGGGCCCGGTCGGATTGGGCAGTGGATCGGCGAGAATGGCGATCCACGCACAAGCGAGATCGATATGCTGGACTGGATCGAAATGATCCCGTTTGCCGAGACGCGCAACTACGTAGAGCGGGTGATCGAAAATCAGGTGGTCTATGCCGCCCACGGGGCCGGGCTGGCTGAGCATCCTTTGGCGAAATATCTCGGCAAGGGGAGTTAAAACCGATTTGCGTAGGGTGCCAAGTCCGCAGGAATTGCACC
>CAITEF010000365.1 GCA_903891315.1 uncultured Rhodospirillales bacterium
CTGCAACATCACACCGCTTGACCGAACTCCGAACCAACGTCACGACGCGCAGGGCAGAATGGGGTGGGCTATGACGACAGGTTCCGGGCTCAGCATTGGCTATCGGATCGCACGCCGCCTCGGCTGGCTGCCGACGCCAAACCCAAGCGCGCCCCGCCTGACCAGCGAGACGCAGGCACGCGTCATCCGCACCCTCGCCTTACTGGCCCCGCACGACACGCCCGGGCTTGGGCGCAGGCGCATCGGCGGCGATGGCGATGGCGGCTATGTGCTGGCCGATTGCCTCACGCCGGATCAGGCGGTGCTCAGCCTTGGCATCGGCCCCGATCTCAGCTTCGACCATGAACTGGCCGAGCAGGGTCACCACATCGTGATGCTCGATCACACCATCACCGCCCTGCCGCAGACCCATCCCAACTTCACTTGGCTGCACAACGGCATCGGCCCCGCCGCCTCAGACGACGGCGTGATGCTGCCGCTCGACACCCTGCTCGACCGCCTCCCCGCCAGCCAAGCCGCCCCGATCCTGAAGATGGATGTCGAGGGCGCGGAGTGGGATGTGCTCGCCAGCGCCGCCCCCGCCACGCTGCGCCGCTTCGCCCAGATCACACTGGAGCTGCACACGCTGCTCGCTCTCGGCGAACCTGGCTTCAACACAACCGCCCACGCCGCACTCGCCAATCTGCTACACGACTTCCTGCCAATCCACGTCCACGGCAACAATTTCGGCATCCTGGGCCAGGTCGGCGGCCTGCCCTGCCCTGAGACGCTGGAGGTCACCTATCTGCGCCACGACCTCGCGCAATTCGCCCCCTCCACCACCTGGTTCCCAACCCCGCTTGACCGGCCGAATTTCGACGAACTGCCAGACCACCTTCTCTGGTTCTTCCCCTTCGCCCCCGGCAGCGCGGCCCTCGCGCTTGCCTCACGCCAGGCTTCCTGCGAGTTTTGAGCATGGCTCCGGAACACCGCTCATGATGCGCAATCGCACCGCCCTTCTTCTGATCGCCACCTGCCTGCTGGCGGGCTGCGTGCCCTGGCCGGACGGGCTGCCGTATATGCGCCTCATCGACCGGCGGAGTTTCGCACCGCAGGGCGAGGCTGCCTCCGGCACGCCGCTCGTCCTGCCGCATCGGGCACTGGCGACGGTGAATTTCAACACCCCTGCAATGCCCGATTACACCGCCCTCGATGCGGCGGTGGATGCCGCGCAGGCGCGCAAGAGCGACGCGGAATTCGATGTCGTCGCCCCCTTGCGCCCGAACGCCGAGCCGGAACAGGCGATGCAACGCCACGCCATCGAGGTCGCGCATGAGATCGCCGAGCGTGGTGTTTCTCCCGAACGAATTCATATCGGAATTGCGCAAGATCAAGGTGCGCCCCCGCGCGAGTTGCGTATCTACGTCCGGTGAATTCGAAGACAGGCGCATGACGATGTCTCGCGCCGCGTTCAGAATTTGGTAAAACGCTTCAATCATCTCGGCGTGCGGGGAAATTGCGCGCCCACGGGACCGAAGAGAGAGACCAGATGCATCCGTTCCGCTCTGCCTGCCGTGACGGCCTTGCCCGCATCCGCGCCGAGGGGCGCTATCGCAATTTCACCCCTCTGCGGAAATCAGCCTCCCGCTTCCCCATCTTCACCACCGGCCAAGGTGACGAGCAACGCGACGTCACCGTCTGGTCCTCCAACGATTATCTGGCGATGGGCGTCCATCCCGTGGTGATCGAAGCCGCCACCCGCGCTGCCCAGGAAATGGGCGCGGGCGCGGGCGGCACCCGCAACATCGCGGGCACGTCCGATCTGCACGAGGCCCTCGAAGCCGAGCTCGCCTCGCTGCATCGCAAACAGGCCGCCCTGGTGTTCACCTCCGGCTATGTCGCCAATGAGGCCACGCTGAGCACGATCCTGCGCAGCTACCCCAACTGGCACGTCTTCTCCGACCGCAAGAACCACGCCTCGATGATCGCCGGCATCAAGGGCGCACCCGCCACCGTGCATGTCTTCAAGCACAACGATCTCGCCGATCTCGAACGCCTGCTCAAAGCCGCCCCCGCCGATGTGCCGAAGCTGATCGCCTTCGAGAGCGTCTACTCGATGGACGCCGACATCTCCGACATCGGCGCCATCTGCGATCTCGCCGACAAATACGATGCGATGACCTATCTCGACGAAGTCCATGCCGTCGGCCTCTACGGTGCCGAAGGCGGTGGCGTGTCGCAGCGTGATGGCGTCGCACACCGGCTCGACATCATCGAAGGCACGCTCGCCAAGGGCTTTGGCTGCCACGGCGGCTACATCGCCGCCGATTCCGAGATCGTCGACTATATCCGCTCGGTCGCCTCTGGCTTCATCTTCTCCACCTCGCTGCCGCCAACGACGATGGCCGCGGCTTTGGCCTCCATCCGCCATGTCCGCAAGGACAACGCCCGCCGCGCCGCCATTTTCGAGCGCGCCGAGACATTGAAGCGCAAGCTGCGCGAGGCCGGGCTGCCGGTGATCCCCTCGGTGAGCCATATCGTCCCGGTCCATGTCGGCGATGCGGTGCGCGTGAAGGAAGTCAGCCGCGAGCTGATGGAGCGGTTCGCGATCTACGCCACCCCGATCAACTACCCCACCGTCCCCGTCGGCAGCGAACGCCTGCGCCTCACGCCGAGCCCGCTGCACACCGACGCGATGATGGACACCCTGGTGCACGCCCTGCGCGCGGTGATCGGCGACGAGAAGCGCGCGGCGGCCTGATCCGGGGCGACACGCCGTGAATGGCTCATTTCCTGCAAGACCGTGCGCATGCACGCTTGCCGGAGATGACCATGAGCGCTTCGACCAATCTGCCCGCAACGCTTCCGCGCAATTGCACGTTTGACGCGGATGACTGGCTGAAACTCGCCCGTCACTGGTACCCCGTCGCCCTCTCCCGCGACATCACATCCGCCCCCACCGCCGCCACATTGCTCGACGCCCCCTTGGTGATCTATCGCGCAGGCGGCGAAGTCGTGGTCGCCAATGATATCTGCCCGCATCGTGGCGTGCCGCTCAGCATGGGCCGCGCCGATGGTGACGGCATTGCCTGCGTCTATCACGGCCTGCGCTTCGGCCAGAGCGGGCGCTGCGCCAAGATCCCGGCCCAGCCCGAGACCGCCCCGATCCCCGCCAAACTCCACCTCGCCACCTACCCCGCCATCGAGCAATACGGCCTGATCTGGACCTGCCTGCTGCCAGACGGGAAGACCAGCATCCCCAACATGCCGCATTGGAACGATGCCGGATTCCGCCAATTCGTCCTGCCCAGCTTCGACATTTTCGCCTTTGCCGGACGTCAGATCGAAGGCTTTCTCGACCTCGCCCATTACGGCTTTGTCCATTCCACGACCTTCGGCGACCCCAACAACGTCATCGTCGAGCCCTATGTCCCGGTCCCCAATGATGTCGGCTTCGAGGTGGAATATTACTCCACGCTGGGCAATTTCCCCGAAGGCCTGCGCCATCTGGAGCCACCCGGCCATCGCTGGCTGCGACATTTCCATGTGCATCTGCCCTTCACCGGCACGATCAACATTCACTACCCCGGCGTCGAACGCCTGGTGATCATGAACGCCGCCTCCCCAGTCTCGGCGCGGCACACCAGGCTGTTCTCGCCGATCACCCGCAATTTCGACACCGATGTGTCGGAGCAGGATGTCACCGACTACAATTTCCGCGTCTTCAACGAGGACAAGGCGATTGTCGAAGCCCAGAGGCCGGAGAACCTCCCCCTCGATCTCACCCTCGAAGCCCACATCGCCGCCGACCGCAGCTCGATTGCCTACCGGCGGGCGCTGAGAGAGATGGGATTGAGCCAGTTCTTCACTGCGTGAACGTCCCGCACGCGTAGGGTGGGATCGCGAAGCGACCCCACCATCACAGCCCCGGATCCTCGGCGAAAACGGTGGGGTCCCTGACGGGATCCCACCCTACACGCATTTTTCAATCACAAGGCGGAACATTTGAGTC
>CAITEF010000366.1 GCA_903891315.1 uncultured Rhodospirillales bacterium
CGCCATCACCGCAATCATGCGAAAACTCATCGTCATCGCCAACGCAAAGCTCAGGGACGCACGCATCGCGCAAACGATACAAGTGAGTTGATGACGATAGAAATCGTATTAAGCCGCCACTTTCCGGCGCATCTGCGTCCGGATCCTCACCCGCACCACCAACGCCCACGCGCTCACCACCAACCCCGCCCCCAGCACCAGCACCGCCGGACGCAGCCCGTATTGCGGCTCCAGATTGGCCTGCAGCACCATCAGCGGATCGATCTTCGTCGCCAGCCCGTACCAGGCGGCCTCGACCATGGCCGTGCTCACACTCGCAGCCACGGCGAGCACCGGCAGCGGCCACCAGGGCAGACGCAGGCGGCGGGGCAGCAAGCGCCAGAGCATCTCCCACAGATAGAGCCCAGCGACGAACACCGCTGCCGTCACGTCGGCTTTCGATTGGATGAAATAGTGAAACAGCCCAAGGGCCGCGAGCGGATAGGTGAGCTTGTGCAAGGTTTTCCAACGCCTGCCGAGCTTGGACACCCAGGCATCGGTTGAGGTGATGGCGAGCGCCAAAAGGCCCAGGAACACCACGAAGCCCACGGTGAGATAGAATCGCAGCGCGATCTCAGTGATCACCACAACCGGGTTGAATTTCTGGTCGATCACGTAGAGCAGGACATGCAGCCCAGCGTAACACGCCGCTGCCACACCAATCCGTCGCCGCAACGCGGTCAGGAACTGCCAATCCAGCACCGCGCGAAACGGGGTGACGGCCAGCGAGGCGAGCAGGAAATAGATCGTCCAGTCGCCGGTGCCATGGGTGAACTCGCGGATCGGCCGTCCACCGAGATCGCCGGTCATCCACTGCACAAAAAGCTGCGTCCCCGGCGCGACCAGCACCAGCAACGTCAGAGAGCGGATCCAGGAGAAGCGGCCCCTGCGGTCGGTGAACAACGATGCCACGCGAAAAACCCTTTCGTCTTCGCCCTCATGACATAGGGAGTGCGGCAAGCGTGACAGGGAGGGAGGTTAAATGTTTTTCAGCCAGCCTGTCACCGCGGCATTGCCACATAGCGATACGTGTCGGGCGGGCTGAACATGCCTGGCGGTTGCGGCGCGAAGGCCACGGAAACCGCCTCGATCTTCGCATGCCGCCCTTGCGGATCGGTTCCCTCGCCGCGCAGCAGCAACCCGTCGGCGGAGAGACACGCGGTGGCGTGGGTGCGTTCGAGGGTGATGTCATAGACCGTGCAGGCACGCCCCAGCACCGTGGCGTTGCCGGTGCGGCGGAAACTCATCCCCTCGCCGAGCAGAAACCCTTGGGTGATCCCAGCCCCTGGTGGCAATTCCATCGCCAGATGCGCATCCGGCAACACGAACTCGACGCGCTGCATGGTGCGGTCCAGCAGCACATAGGGGCCGTTGCTCTCCAGCCTGATCCGATCCGCCACCGCGAAATAACGCAGCACGATGCGCGCGGGCAGGGCGGCCTCGGAGCCAGCGGAGGAATAGGTGATCGCCACATCCCGCTGCGGCACGTAGCGCGGCGTCTCGGCATGCGCGATGCCCGAGAGCAGCAGAAAACCCAACAGAAAACGCTTCATTCGCCCTTTGTCATCCTCACGAACTCGGCGCGCAGAACATCGGCGTCCGGCGCTGGATCGAAATATGCGCTGGTCGCGATGGCCATTTCGAGGCGGGCGCGATAGGCCTCGCGCGGCACCTCCTCCGCCCCGAATTGCGACAGATGGCTCGTCACCCATTGGGTGTCGAGCAGCGCGAACCCGCCCAGCCGCATGCGGGCGACCAGATGCACCAGCGCCACTTTCGACGCATCGCGCGCCCGGCTGAACATGCTCTCGCCGAAAAACACGCCGCCCAATGCCACGCCGTAGAGCCCGCCCACCAGTTCTCCATCAAGCCAGGTTTCCACCGAGTGGCCGTAGCCCATCTTGTAGATCTCGGTGAACAGCCGCTCGATGGTCGGATTGATCCAAGTGTCCGGACGCCCTGGCGTGGGGGCGGCGCAGGCGGCGATGGTGGCGGGGAAGTCGCGGTCGACTGTCACATTGTAGGGTCCAGAGAGCACGGTGCGCAGCAGACGGCGCGGCAAATGGAAGCTGTCCAGCGGCAGATGGCCGCGCAGTTGCGGGTCGAGCCAATGCAGGCGGGGGTTGTCGCGGCTTTCGGCCATCGGGAACAGGCCGATGGAATAGGCACGCAGAACCAGATCGGCGGTCACATCTAGAGTGCGTCGCGACATCGGGGCCTCCTGGAGTAAGTGTGCAGGATGCAGCTTCGTGTCGGGAAGCCAAACCGTCTCAGCTATCAACATATACGCTAATGCCGGTGATGCCCGGACATTTCCTCGCCCGCATCCCGGTCGAGCCGTGTCGCCAGCAGCGGTGCCAGCATGGCAACGGCGGAGACAAACAGGAACGCCACGGTGAAATCCGACAGCATCGGGCCTGCATGCCCGGTCACACTGATCGAGGCCGCCAAGGCCGCGGCTGAGATCGCGATCCCGAGCGTGAGCGTCATTTGCTGAAAGGTCGTGTAGAAACTCGTCGCCGCACTCATGTCTTCCGAGGGCACATCGGCATAGGCGATGGTGTTGTAGGCCATGAATTGCAACGACTGGAAGAAACCGCCCGCCACCAGTACGGCGTAGATCAGCGGCAACGGCCAGCTTGGCCGGAACGCGGCGATCAGGGCGATCAGACAGGTTGCAAGTGCGCCAATCCAGGTCAACACCGTGCGGAACCCAAGTTGCCGGAGAAGCCACGGCGCGCAGCCGCGCACCATCAAGGATCCGATGGCACCGACAAAGGTGATCAGCCCGCTTTGCGCCGCCGAATAGCCAAAGCCGAGTTGAAACATCATCGGCATCAGAAACGGCGTCGCCCCGATGGCGATCCGCGACAGCGAGCCACAGACCACCGAAGCCCGGAACGTTGCCACCCGCAGCAGCCGGAAATCCAGCATCGGCTTCGGCGTCCGTTTGGCGTGGAACCAGTAGAGCAGTGCCGACAGCCCCCCCACGCCGAGCAGGGAGACGATGGCGACCACCGACCCCACGCCACGGCTGGCGACCTCAATGCCGAACATCAGGCAGGCCAAGGCGGTGCCGGAGAGGACCAAGCCGACGGCATCGAATTTCGTCCGTGCAGGCTCTTTCATTTCATCAATGAACCGCGTGACGAGCACGACGCCCAACAATCCGATCGGAACATTGATGTAGAAAATCCACTGCCAGGACAGATAGGTCACCAAAAACCCACCCACCGGCGGTCCGATGATCGGGCCGATTGTCGCCGGAACCATCAGCCACGCCATCGAACGCACCAACTCGGCCTTCGAGACCACGCGCAGCATCACCAATCGCCCGACCGGCGACATCATCGCACCACCCGCCCCTTGCAGCATCCTGGCCGCCACCAGCGCCCACAGGGTCGGTGCCTGGGCGCAGAGGATCGAGCCAAGGGTGAACAGCCCGATGGCCGCGCGGAACGTTGTCTTCGATCCGAACCGGTCGGCGATGCGGCCGCTGGCCGGGATGAACATCGCAAGTGTCAACAAATAGGATGTCAGCGCGATGTTCATGTGCAACGGATCGGCGTCAAAGCTGCGCGCCATCGCGGGCAATGCGGTGGCCAGCACCGTGCCATCCAATTGCTCCATGAACATCGCGCTGGCGACGATCAACAAGACAATGCGCGGATCGGCCGGTGGCTTAACCGGCGCAATAGGGCTGTCTGGACCGGGCATACGATCGTTCATGCGGGCAGCCTAAAGAAGACGGCCCGCCCGTGTTATGGCGGAAGCGACATGCCAGCCCGACGTCAGGACAACTCTGCTTGACGCTCCATGAACCGCTCCAGCCAGTGGATCGTGTAATCCCCCTCGCGGAACTGCGCGTCGGCCAGAATTTTCTGGTGCAGCGGGATGGTCGTCTTGATCCCCACCACCGCGAATTCCGAAAGTGCCCGCTGCATGCGCGAAATCGCCTCGGCGCGTGTCGGCGCATGGACGATCAGCTTGGCGACCAGACTGTCGTAATAAGGCGGCACCACATAGCCCGCATAGAGCCCGGAATCGACACGCACACCCAACCCGCCCGGCGCGTGGAACACGCTCACCAACCCCGGTGTGGGGGCGAAGGTTTCCGGGTCTTCGGCGGTGATGCGGCATTCGATGGAGTGGCCGACGAAGGTGATATCCTTCTGGGTGTAGCCAAGATCTTCGCCCGCGGCGATGCGGATCTGCTCGCGGACCAAGTCCACACCGCAGACCATCTCCGTCACCGGATGCTCAACCTGCAAGCGGGTGTTCATCTCGATGAAGGCGAACTGGCCATCCTGATAGAGGAATTCCAGCGTGCCCGCGTTGCGGTAGCCGATTTTCGACAACCCGGCGGTGACGATCTCGCCCAGCGCGTCGCGCTCAGCAGCGGTCAGAACAGGCGAGCCCGCCTCTTCCAGCACCTTCTGGTGACGACGCTGCAGTGAGCAGTCGCGTTCGCCGAAATGCACCACATTGCCATGGCTGTCGGCCATCACCTGCATTTCGATGTGGCGCGGACGGTCGAGATATTTCTCGATATAGACGGCATCGTTTCCGAACGCGGTGCGCGCCTCGGTGCGGGCCTCGCTCCAGGCGGCTTCGAGATCATCGGCGGTTTTCGCCACCCGCATCCCGCGCCCACCACCACCGGCGGCGGCCTTGATCAGGATCGGGTATTTGATCCGCTCGCCGACATCGCGTGCCTCGTCGAGTGTCATCACCTCGCCGGTCGAGCCCGGCACCAGCGGCACGCC